>CALEZK010000309.1 GCA_937928585.1 uncultured bacterium
AAGTGCCTGCGAGCTGGCGACAAGCAGCGCGACGCCATGATCTGCGAAACGCGCATCGCCCGTTATGCGATATGCGAAACCCAGCGTCTCCATCCAGTGCGTCAACCGGCCGCCATAGAAGTTCCCGCGCAGCTTCTCAGGCCTGTGATCCCCGCCCGCCCCGACGCTCAGTGGATCCGCATACGACGCGCCCCCCGGCGCGATCAATCCCTCGGCACTTGCCAGCAAAGTTTCCCAGGCGGCTCGATACTCAGGCAACGCAATGCGAGAGCGAAGCGCGGATATCTCCGGTTCGGAAATGATTCGTTGGGCAAGCGCGCTGTCACTGAGGTGAAACGCAACCAGCGCAACAACCAAATTCGACAACAGCCATTTATACAACCTGACCATGGAATTTCCCCTGGCATCTCGCGCCTCGGGCACAGTCAAACTGTACTACACGATCAGAGAGTTCGAAACGTACAAAAATGGAGGGAGCGGCGGGCCTTGGGAACCCGCCGCTCAGTGCGGGGAGTGCCTGGATACCGTGTTTTCCGTGTTCTTGGCGCAAGAGGGTCACGGTATAGCGTACTAACCTGAAACCATTGGGCTGCGGTCGTTGGCCTCAGACGCTACGTAGAGCGTGTGAATCCTTAATGGTCTGGGCTGCGGAAAAGACTTCACGGTGCGATGAAGTCTCGACCAGATCCACACCATGTGGTTCCAGGCACTGGACGCATGTTACCACAACATATAGGGGCTGTCAATACCTTTCTTGTGGTTTTCAATAAAAATTAATTCGACCAATTTACGCCATAAGAGGTAGTTTCTGAAATGGGTTGTGGCACAGATTGGGGGCACTTCGCCCGTGCCAATACGTAGTATGTTTACAACCTCAAAATCGACAGAGTCTATATATTGTAGTCTCATCAAAATCGATCCGTCCAACATGCAGGATCGCCCCATGGTTGCGGGCTTTTCTATCCTGTGTTACGATTCAGGTGTGCGGCTATTTCGTTTATTTCTCGCATATGGGAGTTCTTTTCCACCATGCCCCTCTTTGGCTATGTCTGCGAATCCTGCGAACACGAACACGAGTTACTGGTTCGGTCCGATGCCCACCCCGAGTGCCCGGACTGCGGCTCGGCCAAGATGGTCAAACTCATGAGCGCATTCGCGCCACAGGGATCCCGTCGAGCGGAAAACGTGCCGTCCTCGTGCGGTGCCCAAATGTGCTGTGGCATGCGCGGTGGCTGCGGAATGAATTGAGCGAATCCAAACCGTGCAACCGGACAACGACAAATCGAGCCCCTCGGGGGGCCCCGCTCCGCGCAAGTCCAGACCGTTCGAACCCAAGCCCATTCGAACCTTGGGAATGCATTTCCGCGCCTCGTTCAAGGAGCTGAATGCCCGGCGCCCTGTAAGTTTCTTCCTGTTGCTCGCCATGATTATCGTGTTGATTCTCGGCGCACAGCTCGCCGAACACCGCGACAACCCGAAGCAGTTCGCGCTCATTCTGAGCTGCCTCTTCATCTTCTTTTTCGCCGCGATGGTATACGCCGTGCTGGAAGCCGGCCAGATTCTGCGCTCGCACCTGCGGGAACAGCGTAAGCTCTGGCACACAACCCTGGGCGAAGAAGATTTTCTCGCCGAACTCGGCAAGCGCGTGCGTGAAAAACGGGACGCGTAGGCGGTCCGCCCCGTCCTGCGCCTCAGGCACGCCTACTCCATGAATCACCTTCTTGCGCTGGTCCCGAACTGGGTGGGTGACGTTGCCATGTGCACCCCAGCATTGCGCGCGCTTTCGCATCGCTTTCCTGAAGCGGAGCTAACCGTCGCGGGACGTGCCTCCGCCTGCGCGTTGTTGGAAGGTCTCCCCTACATTCACCGCGCCATCCAACTCGACGCGCGCCCAAGCGCCTGGGGCATGCTCCGCGCAGCGCGCGCGCTGCGCCCCTATGCGCGCGACCTGGCTGTGATATTCCCGCATTCTTCCCGCGCCGCAATTCTCGCGCGCCTCGCGGGCGCGCGCCGCAGAGTCGGCTACGACCGCGAAGGCCGCGCGTGGCTGTTCACGGATGCCGTCGCGCCGCACAAGATCAACGGAAAGATCGAACCCATCTACATGGCTTCGGAATACGTGGATCTGCTCGCACCGCTGGAGTGTCACGACGACGGCGAAGGTCTGGAACTAGCCGCAAGCGCCGACGCGCTTGCCCAAATCGACCCCCATCTGGATGGCCACGGCCCTCTTGTCGGCATCGCGCCGGGCGCCGCATTTGGTCCTAGCAAATTGTGGCCGGCGGAACGCTATGCCGCCGTTGCGGACACCTTGGCCGAAAAAGCCGGCGCACGCTGCGTCCTCCTGACGGGACCGGGAGAAGAAGCCACAAGAGACGCGGTCATCCGACACGCCAAGCGACCGCTACTCCAATACGATGAAGGCTCACCCTCCAT
>CALEZK010000310.1 GCA_937928585.1 uncultured bacterium
TGGCTTGCCTTCGCGACCCACCAGTGCCGCCTGTTCCGCGCTCTGGTGATGGTGGTGCGGAATCGGGCCCATGTTGTCGAAGAATTTCGAATATACCGGCCAGCGCTTGTACTTGTTCCAAATCGCGGAGCCGATTACGTCCGCACCCAAATTCTCCACCACGTCGCGCAAGGTGAAGCGCGCGCCATCGTGGACGACATAGCTCAGGCCTTCGTCTGGCGGCGCGCCTTCATTGTCGGCCGCAGTGGTGGAAGCGAACCACCGCTCATCGATGCCGCCCCGGTGCTTGCCCAGCGCGTAGTAATCTTCAGGGTGCAACTTCAGGCGGCGGCCGGGCTGCAGAAACGACCGTGGCACCCATGTCGGGGCGAGCCGAAGAAGTCCCTCATTGGCTTCCAGCGCCGCCTTACCTGCTTTGCCCGCCTTGTCCCCGGAAATGATGCTCATCCGCTCCAGCTCCTCCAGCATTCGCGCGCGGCGCACGGCCCGCCCGAAGTCTTTGTTGTGCAATAGCCCAAATTCACCCTCGCCCGCGAATCGCAGCCCGCAGGACAGGGTGTTATAGCACCCGCTCGGCTTACGCGGCAAGTGTTACGGCGAAAACGCAGGCCCGTTGGCGTTGGGAATGCAGCCCCGAGCGCCGCATTGGGTATACTACGTGCAAGCAACTGTCGGTTCCGAAATCTCCCAGGAATTGGTCTCAATCCGGGGACTTCAAACGATTGGTGGTACTGCGAGTGCGTTGGCTGTCGACTATTTCGAAACGCGTTCCCATGTCGCGCCCGGAAGACCGAGCGCCGCGTTGGCGTTTCAATCTCGCATCCGTTGCTGTTGCCTGTACCTTTGCCATCCTCGTCAAGCTGGCATCGATGGCGCCGGGCCTTGTGGAGCAGCTTTACACGGGCGGGTACAGCGTACGATTAACGACCTCCCTCGCGTTGGCTACGGCTCACATGCCCTTCAGCGTGTTCGAGGTCCTGCTCGCGGTCGTTGGGTTGTGGTTGCTTCTTCCGGGGATTCCCGCGCTGTATCGCGTCGTGCGGAAGCGGCGGCACTTTGTTAATGCAATGGTGTGCGAAGGAGTCCGGACACTGGGCTTTGCCGGGGTGGCCATCAGCGTTTTTTATGCCGTGTGGGGCCTCAACTATGCGCGCGCCGATCTTCCCGAGCGAATTGGCTGGGATGATTCAACCCTTGCAACCCTTCCCCGGCTCGGGACTGCTGAAGACCGCGAGGAGCTTGTCGCTCTTTGCACGCAACTTACCTTCGTCACAAATTTCTATTATGAACAGGCGATGGGTACGCGGGATGCCGGCCAACATTCTCGGCCCCGTGCGAGCATTGCCGATTTGGACCGTTCGTTGGACGTGGGATATCAGCGCGCGGCGGCCTTGCTTGGGATGAATGCAAGTTTTGCTCGGTCACGCGGGCCTGCCAAGCCGGTGCGCGCCTCGCGCCTGATGAGCACGTTGGGCATTGCGGGGTTTTATTCGCCATGGACCGGCGAAGCCAACTACAACCGCGAAATGCCCCCGCATCAACTTCCCCTAACGATTGCCCACGAAAAAGCCCATCAACGCTGCGTAACGAGCGAGGACGAAGCGAATTTTATGGGCTATCTCGCGTGCATCCTCAGCGATGACCCTTACGCGCGATACTCCGGATATCTATTTGCGCAAGGTCAGTTACTGCGCGAATTGTTGCGCGTCGATCCCCAGGCGGCCCGCGCGATCATGTCGTTGCGCTATGACGGCGTTCAGCAGGACGTGTACTACGGGAGGATGTACTGGGTCGTGTTTCGCGGCGCATTGCAGTCCGCAAGTCTTGCAGTGAACAACGCGTATCTTAGGGCGAACCGTGTAGAAGGCGGATTGGTATCGTATCAGCGAAGCGCGCGACTCCTCGTGCTTTTTTCCCGGTATAACGAGGGCACCTGCGTGATTCCCATGCACTGAACGAATGCTTTTCCTGCCCTGACATCAAAAGAAAATGGGAGCGCACACCGCCGTGTGCGCTCCCTGTGATTCTAGACTCCGGGGAGAGTCGGGGAATACCTAGTTGTCGTCGTCGTCATCCGGATCGAATTCATAGTAGACGTCGGTGCAAGCATCAGCCTGACTGAGCGCCAGCACGTGAAACGCTTCCGTCGGCGCCCAACCGTAAATCTCAAGCGACGAGTTGTAGATCACTTCGCAGCCACCTTTGTCCGCTTCCTGGGGGGTTGCGAACTGTACAAGGATATCTACGACGTCACCCTTCACAACCGTCTTGCACGATGAACCCGACGCTAGGAACTTGATGTCGGGCTTGCCCCAGCTATCATCGCCGGTTTCGACGATATGTACCGACGTGACGTCGAGCAACGCCTCATTCTCTACCTTTAGCAACGTCTTTCCGACCCTGGGGCAGCCCGAAAGGAGCCCCATGGAAACCGTACAGACCATCAGTGCCACGAATACACGACTGCGCAAGATTGTCATACAGAAGTCCTCTCCACGTTTGCGCGAAACTGCGCATTTTTCCCCAGCACATGTTACTTTCCAACCGGCGCAGTCAGGCCCCAAGCGAGCCGGTTTCCCTACGTAATAACGGTACCAGCCTAGGGGAGATCTGTCAAGGAATTGGAGGTGTGAATTCATACAGCACAACGCCGCGATTTTCGTATTTTAGCGCGTAGCCGTACTGTCTAATCTGGGCGGATTGCACGCCAGACGCTGGGAGATCCACGTAAATATACCGTGGCTTAATCTCCTGCAACAACGCTTTGGCATCGCCCTCGGAAAGTTCGCCGGAAAGAAACGCATCGATTCGGGGATTCAAGTCGTCCACGTGAGGCGATAACGCCCAATGTCCCACCGCGACGCGCGCATTAAGATATTGGCTTATGCGCGTGCCGTAGGAATAACGCGCGAGTACCACATCGTGCTCGTCGATGTTTCTATTCAGCCAATCTACAGCCTCGAGATCAAACAGTCGAATATAGTGATTCGGGTTTTCCGGCGCTTTCCGCGACTCGGAGCGGAGGTATACCGGCGTGCTGAGCGCATTGACCGTAACAAGCAGCGCCGCGGCGGCGACCCAACGTCGACTGGTCGAGACAGTGGGCAGCATCGAGACGGCGAGAACAATCACCGGTGTCATCATGGGCACGCCGAGCTGCGGCGTGTATGGCATAAACGGAAAGACCTTGTAGGAATGAAACAGCGCCAGGATAGAGAGCGCCCAGACCGCCAGAAACCGTTCGGAGGGTGTTGACAGCGGGTTGCGGCGAAAGCTGCCAATTCGCCAAACGAACAGCAAGAACATCAGGCCAAGACTGAGCAAATGCCAATGTATCGGCACGAAAGGCTGATCGCCCTGCGACGCCCAGTATTTAAAGACGGGGTGAAACGAAAACAGATAGACGTAATACAGCAGCACCGGCCCCGCGGCAATTAGCGGAACGCATCGCATCACACTCCACCGCCAATCGATCTTCCGCGCGACGAGGCATTCCAGTGCGGCGAACGCCGGAATGATCGCAAACAGACTTATGAGATCGTAGGGTCGAATCAAGCCGTGCAGCACCGTCGCAAGCGCGGCGAAGCCGTACCACTTTGCGCGGTGTGTTTGTTCCGCCAGGACGATGCACAGACACGTGAGGATGAAGGTTCCGTGCGGAAGCGAGAAATGGGGGTTTCTCGTGATCTGCACGAACGGCTGAATGCCCGCGAAAAGGTCAAGCGCGGGGTTTAACATATCCGGGCCATCGCTTGGTCCCAAGACGCCCGCGCGCATCAGGGCAGTGAGCAACCAACCGAACCCTCCGCCAATGGCGCATGCCAGAAGCGCGGTGCGCCGCTGCAGCTCGGTGGCAAGGCACAGGCGCGCGATTCCCGCGAATGCCGCGAGCAAGATCACGATACCGAATGCGCGCCACACGTCGTATGCCATGCGTGGACCGAGGTCAAGCAACCGCATGGCCGCCCCAATCGCAAACCATTCGACATTCACAAAGATCGGGTCGTGATCGATATAGGTCATGTTGTTTTTGAAGAGCAGGTGTCCAAGAGCGGCCTGCCGGATGAACGAGTAATAACTGTTGATGTCGTCTGCGATCGCGATTTGTCCAAGAAAGACCGACTCGCTTGGCGTTTTGCGCTCCGCGGCGCTGTATGGCACCTGCGACAACGCAAAGACGAACGTTGAAACCGCGACAATCCACACGGCATCCCGAAGGAAATCGGCTTTTCTGTAGCTCGCGTGCATTTGTGTCGCCGGGTTATTGGGTGAGTGGCCGCAGACTACTACACTTGGCCGAACAATTTACAGTAGAATACGGTCCCCATGAGTGAGCGCGGAGATCAAACAACACCCCAACCGGAACGTCGCGCCCTACTTGTAATGGCGATGATTCTCCTGCTTGCCTTGTGTTTGCGGCTCGTACGCCTGGGCACCTTTTCCTACTGGCATGATGAGGTGCACAACCTTATCGCGAGCGAAGACCTGTACGCGCTCATATTCCACGGCAATCTTGTGTCAAACCATCCCCCGCTGCCGTATGTGCTTGTGGCCGCCTGGCGCGCGCTGGGAATGGATGCAAGCGAATGGCTGATGCGCCTTCTGCCTGCGTTCGCGGGCACGGCAACGGTCGGCGCGATGTTTGTGCTCACGCGTCGAATTGTGGATTTACGCGCTGCGATTGCCGCGTCGCTCTTGCTCGCGATTTCGCCGCTGCACGTTTATCACTCCCAGGATCTTAAGGAATACATTTACCTGCCCTTTGTGGCGCAGATCATGGTGCTGTTCTTTTATCGGGCGATCGAGAACAACAAGCGCGCGGACTGGATTCTCTACGGCGTGCTTGCGGGAATCGCTTGCTATACAGAGATATTCGTGGGCCCCATGCTGGTGGCGATTAATCTGTGGGCGCTCCACGCGTTTCGCACACGGCCCGGCCGCTGGAAGGGTTGGTTGCTAGGCAACGTCATCGGCGCGCTGATGTTTGTGCCGTGGCTTGGGATCATGCTGCGAAAAGCCGTGGCAACGATGATTAATGCAACAACGTGGTGGCTTCCGGCGCCTACCTGGGTAAACGTAGCCATCTATCTCAAATCCGTTGCGTTTGGTTACTCTGCGCCCGATCCCTGGCACCAGGCAGCGCTTGCCCTCTTTGCTGTATTCGTGCTTGCGGGTGCCGTGATGATCTGCAAGCGCAACGCGCATGTTGGCTCATTATTGCTGATGTGGGCCGTGCTTCCCGTGGTGATCGTATTTGTCGTTTCGCATATCACCGAAAGCATTTTTCTGGTCCGCGCGCTGTTGCCCTACGCCATGGCGCTATACATTCTCGCCGGTATCGGTTTGGCAGGCATGAAACCGTCCGCGCTCCGCGGGTTGCTGGCCGCGTGCGTGTTGATTACTTCCTCCGTTGGACTCGTCTACCACTATCTGCGCATCTATCCGATCGACGAGTTTCCGCATCGGCCCGGAATTCACAACCCCCGTGACACGGCGGGCGCATCGCAATACATTCGCGAGCGCTGGCAGGAAGGCGACGTGGTTATCCACTCCTCATGCCCCACCTGGCTTACTTTCTATTGGTACGGATTTCGAGGCCAACCGCAATACAACGCGGGCATGGAACAGGACTATATCGATTTCATCCTCGCGGGGACCCCGCGCAATTCGACCGATCCGCTTATCGAGGGATATTGGCCGAGAGAGCCAGAGGGTCTTGTGAAAGGCGCCAAGCGCGTCTGGTTTGTTTTCGGCGACTGGGAGCGCGCCTATCTCGGCGGCAACGCGTCGAATACCTGGCGATGGCTCGATGCGCGCTACCACGAAATTGATCACGTGGTGCTCGAAGATGTAGAAGTTGGTTTGTATGTACCTGAAGGTTCCGTGATTGAACTCGAGCGCGACAAGGACAACGGCGTGCGTTCAACGATTCGGCATGCGCATCACGATACGCCCTATATCAAATTCTATTTTGATGCCGGGCAGGTGCCAAGTCCGATTGAGGATCGCGCGGGACGGCTCGAGTTGCGTTGGGACGAATCCAACGCTGCTGGATCGGGACAGCGCTCGTTCGCGGGGAACCGCGCCGCGCGGCCGGTAACGTTTCAAATAACCAACAATTCGAACGAGCCGGTTGACCTGAGCGCCAGCTTTGTTCCCTCCGACGTTCTCGTGAACGTTGCGTCGTTCAGCAAGACCGATCCGCAAAGCAGTGTGTGGCGCGTTTACGGGCAACATAATCCAACGCCACCGCCGGACAACTATTCGCTATCGGTAGCTTCGGGACATTTTGATGGCCCCGGCGCGACAACGCTGGAGCGACTTGTAACGCTGCCAGTTCAACAGTATTCGACGTATTTTCGCACGCTGGGTCCGCCAGGGAACCTTGCGCACCTGCGCGCCGCAATCGACATTACACTTGGCGATGTGCCGCTGTTTATTACACCGCCGGGCGGTGTACAAGGTGATTGGAAGTGGGGCTGGCAATCGGGACAGCCGGTGAATGTTATTGATGCGCCCCAGGTCTTGAAGGTGTCTGCCCGTCACGAGGGTGAAGGCGCAGCGTATGCGGATCTTTCATCGATTGCGTTCGTGCGGCCGCGCGAGGGAATCGAGATTGCCTACTCAGAAGAGTGGCCAGGCCGCCTGCGACTGGCCGCGGGCGAATCTCGCAGTTTTACCGCGTCGATAGATGCCGATCTCGCGCGTGCCGACGTGTGGGTATACGAATCAGGTGAATTGGGCAAGGCCTATTACATCTTCAAGCGATTCGCTTTATAGCAGCGTCATTGCCATCGCGCTACTTGCTTGGAATACTCGCTTGCGGCACACTGACCTCAAAATCCTGGGCAAGCTGCGTTCCGGGTTTGAAGATTACTACGGGTCAACATCGTGACAGCCACATCATCGCAAGTCCGCATCCGATCGTTTCGCGTTTGCCTGCTCGCCGCAGTTCTCTGTGCCGTGGCCGGGGTGAGCTCGTGCACGCAGCCAGCAGAACCGCCAGCCCAGTCCACCGCGCCGGCAGTAACGGCAGAAACACCGCCAAACGTTGTCTTCATTCTTGCGGACACGTTACGTGCGGATCAGATGTCTCGCAGCCGCAATGGGCAGCCGCTGATGCCGAACCTTACCGCATTCGCGGAGAAGTCATGGAACTACGAACGCGCATGGGTGCAATCCACTTGGACGAAACCTTCCATGGCATCGATGCTGACGTCGCTGTATCCGGCGGTGCACAATGTGCTCTACAGCATTGATGGCGAACTTGACGGGGCAGATTTGCCACAGACCAACGTGCTGCCAACGGTGCTGGAAACGATGGCGGAGTACCTGAAGTCAAACGGCTATTCCACGGGTGCGGTGCAATCCAATGCCAATCTGGTGCCCCATTTCGGTTTTGCGCAGGGGTTCGATACCTACGAAGTGAAGCGTTATCCGAAGTTTCAGGCGGGTGCGATCACCGAGCATGCGACCGCGGCATTGGATGCCATGACGCCCCCCTTTTTTTACTACGCGCATTTCATGGACACACATGCACCCTACGATGCGCCAGCTTCATACATTGAGCAAATTGGCGGGCTTCCTGAGTTGTCGGATGCCGATAAAGCGCTACTCGCGGACTACGGCACTACCTATCGCGACCGGGTACTTTTCGAAGCCGGTTTAACGGCCGAGCGCAAGTATGGGAATCTTTCCCAGACTGGGGAAGCGTATATCCGAGCGAAGTATGACGCGTGTTCGCGGTATTTGGACGACGAAGTGCAGCGATTGATCACGCATATACAAACCAAGTATCCCAACACGATTATTGTTATCACGTCGGACCATGGCGAAGAACTTTGGGAACATGGATCGATCGGGCACGGCAAGACTGTGTACGAGGAACTCACACATGTGCCGCTTATCATTCATCAACCGGGTGCAGCAGCAGCGAAGATAGGCGCGCCTGTAGAAACCATTGATGTTTTACCGACGCTGTCTGCAATGCTAAACCTTCCTGTGCGTAAAGAATGGCAGGGCCAGAATATCGCTGCACTTGCGAATGCCTTACCGGAGGATCGCGCGATCTTCAGCTCAACGAAGATGTCGATGTCCGGTTCCAATAGAGACCTGGAGGCTGTATTGAAAGGTCAGCACAAACTAATCGTCGACAACAAGGCAGGTTCAAACTCGGTATTCGATTTGAATCGCGATCCGGGGGAACGCGAAAGTTTAACTGATGCTGGCCCCCCCACGATGGAATTGCTGCAAATACTGGAGGCCCATCGCGCGGAAAACGCGAAGCACCCCCTACGCCAGGTAAATGCCAGCACGGCGGGGTTGACGCCGGAGCAAGAGGAGAATATTCGGGCGCTGGGCTATATAGAATGAAAGTGACCTGTAGGACATACGGAAGCCGCGAACCGGGCATCTTGCTCCTTTGAATTCGGAACTATATGATTAGATTAGGGTTAGCACCGGTCCATGCCACCGAAACGCGTATTGACAAGTGGGGGGGAGTGTGCTACTCTGTGCGAGCAAAGAACCAGCTGCGTATCGTCTCGTATGTGCGAGACGTGGGTTATTTGGGGAGTGCGCGTATCGATCGAGGGTGTCCGCAGAATCGGGCTGCACAAGTCTTTTGAGATTCTTCGGGGAAAAGGGGTGTGGTTTTAATGGGGTCACTCTCAAATCGAAAGTCACAAGTCCTAACTGCCTGGTATGCAGTTTTCCACAGAGCAAGGAGGTGAAAGAATGAAAAAGCTAGCTATGTTCGCAGCGGTCGTCATGTTTGGCGTGGTTGCGGCGAGCGCCGGCACGCTTGGCGTGGCGTCGTTCAGCGACGGCGGCGGGGCGACGGGTACGAATCTGTTCCCGACGTCCTTGGCGGCGACGTTCCTCGCGCTTAAGAACAACCAGAGCACGACGAGCACGTACACCGTCCTGTACTTCGGTCTCGACGGCACGAACCGCACGCCGGCTGCCAACACGTTCACCGTAGCCGGTAACGCGGCGCGCGGATGGCGTCCGGTTGCCACGGATCCGAACGAAGGTGTCGGTTCGACGGTACCGAATGCAACGGGTACGGCTGGTGCCGGTACGGCATCGATCCTGTACACGGATGCGGTTGCCCCGAGCGGCGCCGTTCGTATCTTCGTTGGTGGCGTGAATTCCGCCTACGCGTTCTCGATGATTCCGTAATCTCGCACATTACGAATCGCGAAAAAGCGTTTCGAGCAGTAATCCGGGCGGGCATGTCGCGAGACATACCCGCCCTTTTTATTTTTTTCTCTGGCATATCTGCCAGGCCTTCCGTTGGCTCGCATCGCGATCCCCGTGTTTGACCGTGTAGAATGCGGCGCATCGATATTTCATTTTGCGGTATCCATAAGTCTGTGATTCATCGCGTTCTTGGAGGTTCAGTAGTTTGAAGCAGTCCCGTTCCCGGCCGCCACAATCCTCGATAGTCGACCGGATGCGCACGACAGTGCGCGGTTATATGTTGCGCGGTCTTTTGGTACTCGTGCCGTTGGGTGTAACGGCGTATGCTCTAATTCTTGTGTATCGGCTTACCGCCGCCAATCTCGCGCCTTATGTGAACGTGTCGCGGCTTCCCGTCGCCATACCCGCCTATCTTGTTGACGCTGCGGTAGTTGTTTTGTCCGCGGTGTTATTTGTCACGATGCTGTACCTGATAGGGTTGGCCACTGCGGTTGTTATTGGCAGGTGGTTCATTGGAATGGGCGAAGCCATTCTGCACCGAATACCGCTGGTGAAAAGTGTCTATGCGGCCTCCAAACAGGCGATAGATCTCCTGCAACCCAAAGAAGACGAAAGCCCCACCTACCAGGAAGCGGTGATCGTAGATTTTCCCGGCCCAGGCATCAAAAGCATTGCTTTTGTTGTTGGACGCACGCAGATTGAAGACCGTGGGGAACATTACCGCGTCTTCATACCTACAACGCCCAATCCCACTAGCGGCTATCTCGAACTATATCCCGCCCACATGGTTCAACATTCGACCATGACCGTTGAAGAGGCGATCAAATCTGTAATGTCCGCGGGAATACTCGTGCCGGACGTGATCCACACTACCGCACATTCAACGGCTAGCGTTTCCAAGGACGTTGCAACTGGAGAATCAGCAACATCCACGGCGAGTGCCTCTCCCGCGAAACATGACTCGCTATTACAAGGCACGAAGCACTTGCTTCGCCGCCGAATACTTTCCGGGTTCCTGGTGCTCGTGCCTTTGGCCATCACCGTATTTGTTGTAAAGTTCCTTTATGACTTTACAGCCGGCCGGATCGAACCGCTCACTTCAAAGCTGATCGCGCCGCTGAGCAGGTACGTTCCAGAGTTTGCCGCCCCAGTTGTAGGCGCGATAGTCTCAATATTACTCCTGCTGGTCGCTTTATATGTGACGGGCTATATCGCCACAGCCGTTGTGGGCGGGCGCATGATCCGACTCGGAGAAGCAATACTAAACCGCATTCCGCTGGTCGCGACGGTGTACAGTGCATCCAAACAGATTATCGAAACGCTGTTGTTCAAGAAAGGCGGGTCTGGATTCCAAGATGCCGTTATCGTCGAGTTTCCATATCCAGGGGTGTATTGCGGCGGTTTCCTCGTGGGGCGGTCTCAAACCGCCGATGGCGAGCCGTACTGTCGCGTATTTGTTCCAACAGCCCCGAATATTTCGGTCGGATTGCTTCAATTGTTCTCGCCAGACAAGACGTATAAAACGGTTTTGACGGTTGAAGAGACCGTTAAAATGGTAGTGTCTTGCGGCCTGATTGCACCCGATGAACTGACGTTCAAACCTTTATCTCAAGCTGAATCCATCGAAGAGATTGTCGTCGTCGAAGGTTGACCGCCACGGCAACAATGCCGTATCGTTTGGAGAGGGTTGGGGAACAGGGGAGCTCGAGACGCATGGCAGGCGCAACACCAGCCACTAGCGGTATATCCGGTTTCGATCTGGCGATTATCATCACCTACATGGCGGGGATTCTCGCCATCGGCACGTATTTTGGCAGATATGTAAAATCCGCGACTGATTTTTTCCTGGCCGGACGCGCCCTGCCGTTCTGGGCCATCGGCATGTCGATCGTGGTCAGCGATATCGGCGCCACAGACTTCATTTTTGTAGGCGGTGCAGCCTATTCATATGGCATCGCGGCAGCCAACTTCGATTGGATGGGTTCGATGCCTGCAATGGCGATTGCGGCGTTCGTGTTCATGCCGTATTACTGGCGTTCCAGTGTCTACACCATTCCCGAGTTCCTCGGTAAACGGTATAACGCCGGTGTTCAGATTATCCACGCCGCAATTTGGGGCGTGTTCATGGTGGTCATGCTCGCTGTGATTTTCTGGACCACCGCGAACTTCCTGAATACAACAGTCGGTTGGCCCATACCGTTGTCGATCGCCATCACCGTTATTGTCGTTGGCATTTATACGTTGTCGGGTGGGCTTGCCGCCGTCGTCATGACAGACGTCATCCAAATGATCGTCATGTTTGTCGGTGGGATTGCCCTCCTGGTTCTAAGCCTTTGGGAAGTGGGTGGATGGTCGAGTCTGCAGGCGCAAATCGGGGAGATGGCAAAAGCTGATCCGAAGTATGCAGACCACTTCACAATCATGCTGCCCAACGACACTACAACACCGTACCCATGGGCCGGTATTGTGCTCGGTCTTGGCCTGATTATGTCAACGGCATACTTCAGCGGGCATCAAGGAATTGTGCAACGGTGTTTCGGCGCGCGCACGGAGTGGGACGCAAAGGCGGGTATGCTTTTTGGAGGTTTCCTGAAATCCTTTATTCCGTTCATGGTCGCGATTCCCGGACTCGCCGCCGTTATCATCGTTCCCGGCCTCGCCACGGGAGATAACGCCGTTCCGGAAATGATTAACCAGCTTTTACCCGCGGGCATTCGCGGGCTGACGTTCTCCGCGCTCGTTGCCTCTTTCATGTCGAGCGCGGACACGTACCTTAGCTCCGCTTCCACGATCTGGACTACAGACCTCTATGGCAGGTTGTATCAATATCGCAAAGGCAAGGCCCCCAGCGAACGGCACGGCTTGATAGTTGGCCGAATTTTCACTGTTGTGTTCATCATCTTCGCGGTTCTCATGGCATATCCGATCGGTCAGACGCCAAGCATGTACACCTTCATTCAGAAGTCCCTTTCGATGTTCCAGGGTCCGGTGTTTGCCATACTCCTGCTCGGCATCATGTGGAAACGCGCAACCCAGTGGGGTGGACTCGCGGGCCTCGTGCTTGGGGTGGCATCAAGCACCATTCTCCACAACACCCAGGGTTTGTTCACGATATCGGATCCATTTCTGTTCGTGGCCATGTGGTCGTTTGTTTTTACTGTCATTGTCACCGTTGTGGTCAGCCTTTGCACGCGGCCCGAACCCGAAGAGAAGCTTCGCGGCCTCATCTTCGGGCAGGTGATAAAAGATGGGAAGGTCCAGCGAGTTCTGCTGGATAGGGTGTCGTAATGGCGCAAGAGAACTCTACTGCTATTCCACTTTCCTTTATCGAGAAGGCGAGTGCATCATTCGGGAAGTTCATGGACGGCGTCAGCACTGCGTTCAGCAACTGGATTACCGCTGTATTCAAGCCAATTCTGTCCCCAATATTCGACCCGATAAATGCGTTCCTGAACACCCACTATCTTCCATGGGCCACGATCTGTTCATTGGGATTATTCATCGCGGGTATGGCGTGGGTATTCACGCTGAAACGCCAGTACGTTAACCTCGATGCGCCAGGCAAAGGACCCTTGTATGATCTTCGGTTGTGGACCATCGTGTCGATGATGCCGCACGTTATCGTGTATCTCTATTTTGCACGGTGGAGCTAACCATGAACGAACGCGAAAAATTGGAAGCAAAACCGGTTGATCATACAAAGCGCGATTCCGAGACATTTCTGATGCTCGGCGGCTTTCTGGCGATACTGGCTACTATCGTGCTTATTGCGACCATTGTTCAGGATCCCGGCCACGCGCGGGTCGTAAACGGTGTGGCGGGTATCGTCCTGTTTTTGATTGGCGCCGGCATGTTTCTGTGGGGTTACCGGCTCCGCGGCCGCATACGGGAAGGCCATGCACCTTGCTGCGCGCGTCCCTGAAGCGGTCGCGCTGCGAAAACTTCGGCCAGGTTTTTTTCGCCGTTTAATAATCCGTATGAAGCCTCGCCGTGTCTCACCCGCGGCAAAACTTCCGAAGCTTGAACGCGTTTGGCTGTCACGCCACCTGTACGACATTCGGTGTGTGCTCGGGAAGGACGAACACACAATCACCGCATCCGTAGATTCACAATCGGGAATGTTCACAATCTTCGAAATGGACCCATGGATAGTCGACGGCACTCCTCCAGGGCCACATTTTCCCGCCGTTATGAAACCGGATATTGCGGAAGCGCAGGCGCGCGCAGGATTGCTTTCCTTTATACTGCGCCAACGCGGCACCCTGGCAAAACCGGAGCCGCGCGACACGACGCGGGTGCGATTGCTACACTACCCATATTGGGTCTACTACTTCGATGCCGGCGGCCATATTGATATTCGCGCGTTGGACGCGGTCACCGGCGAAAAGGGCGGCGGCAAGGTTCGTCGTGCGCTGCTGAATGCATTCGCGCATGACATGGAAAGCAACAAAGGAGAAATGATCGAATGAAACGAATGGTATTGTGGGGCGCCATCATAGTGGCTTGCACGCTGTGCACGGCCCGCGCGCAAGACAAGCCGACCTACGCCGAGCGGCTCGGCTGGCCGAAAGATGCGCGCGTCGTGATGTTCCATTGTGACGACGCGGGCATGTCGCATGGCCAGAATCTGGGCGCGATCGAAGCGCTCGAGTATGGCGTGCTCACCTCGGTCAGCACGATGATGCCGTGCCCGTGGGTGCCGGAGTTCGCGGGTTACTTGAAAGACAATCCGCACGTCGACAACGGGCTGCACCTCACGCTGACTTCCGAATGGAATAACTATCGCTGGGGACCGCTCGCGGGCAAGCCGGCGGTGCCCGGCCTCGGCGATCCGGCGGCGACCCTCTGGTCGAACGTGATCTCCGTTGTAACCAATGCAAGCGCGCAAGAAGTCGACAAAGAGATTCGCGCGCAACTCGAACGCGCGGAATTGCTCGGGATACCAATCACACATCTCGACACGCATATGGGCACGTTATACGCCAAGCCTGAGTACACGGAGGTCTATGTAAATCTTGGAATTGAGAAACAGATTCCAGTCATGATCATGGGCGGGCATCTTCAGTTTATCGCTGGCGATGAGCCCGATGCGGTCAAGCAGCTCGAAGTGACCAATCTGGCGGAGAAAGTCTGGCAGGCTGGCCTGCCCGTGCTCGACGACTTGCACAACCGCACCTACGGCTGGAGAACCTACGATCAAAAAAAGTTCAAGCTCATGGAAGACCTGCGCACGATGAAGCCGGGTTTGACGATGGTAATTGTGCACTGCGCGAAGCCGAACGAAGAATGGCCCTTGTTCACCGGTTCGAGCGAAACGCGATTGAATGACCTTCGACTGATGACCGATCCGGAGTTCAAAAGATTCGTGGAGGAGGAGAAGTTCATCCTGACCACGTGGCGTGAAATGATGGAGCGCCGCAAAAAGGCGAAGTAGACCAATTGCACGACCTATTGCGCCGCGAAGGCTTATCCTTCGCGGCGCAATTTTTTTTGCAGGCGCTAAATACAAAGGCTTCTTGTGAAACAGCGATTGCTACGTCGTCTTCGCGCGGAGGCGGGTGAGCAGCTCGACGTGTTCGGTGTGCGGAAACAAGTCGACAGCATGCATCGCAGTGACCTCGTACGCGGGCGCGAGCAGGGGCAGTTCCTTCGCGAACGCGGCAGGTTTGCACGAAACATAAATGATCTCATGCGGATTCAGCGCCAGGAGTCGTTTGATGGCTTTCGGGTGCAACCCTGCGCGCGGCGGATCGAGCACGACGAGGCTTTGCGGGAGCAAGCCACCCTGCATCGAGATTGCATCGCGCAGATACTCCTCGACTACCTGTGTCAGGAAAACGACGTTGTCGGCGTCATTCGTTTCTCGGTTAAAGGTCCCATCAACCGATGAGGAGTCTTCGCTTTCCACCGATATGACGCGATCGACTCGGTCCGACACGCTCAGCGCGATACCGCCCGCGCCGCCGTAGAGGTCATAGACAAATCGCGGACGGCTTTCCTTCACCCACTGCCGGATGATGCCATAGAGTGTTTCAGTTGCCGCCGAATTCGTCTGCGAAAAACTGAACGGTGAAATTCGTAGCCGAATCTTCCGCGTGCCGGAACCATCTGGGATGTGCAGCTCTTCCATGATGTAGGGATTGCCGTGCAACACATGCACTTCGTCCGCGGCCGTAATCTCGGCCTTGCCGCGAAACACTGCGTGCTGAATACTCGTGCATGGCCACGCCGACTGCACGGCCTCCACGAAGGAAGGGGCATCCAGCTCGCCCTCATTTGTCACCAGCACAACCATGCGCTCGCCCGTGCGCTTGCCCTCCCGCACGAGAAGCACGCGAAGGAATCCGTCTTTCGTCTTCGAACTGAAAGCGGTCAGGTTGCGCTCTCGCGCCCACGCGCGTACGGATGCCATCAACGCCGGATTGCCAACCGGCCCGATCCGGCATTCCGACAGGTCAAGGGTCCAGAACCATTTCCCCTCGCGCTTGAATCCGAGCACGGTTTCGCGAACAAAGTCCTTGGGGGGAGGTTCCGGGTAGTGCTTTCGGCCAAACGTCAGGTCGATGCGGTTTCGGTAATGCCAAATTGCGGGCGAGGGTTCTACCGGAATAGGCTCGGACCAAAAGGCCTTAAACAGGTCCTGTAACACGGTCTGTTTCTGTGCAAGCTGCTGCTCATACGGCACATCCTGTGTCGTACACCCGCCGCACTCGGTGAAGTGTGGACACAGCGCTGCGCCCGATTCGATCACCGCTTCTGGAACAACCTCTACATCCAACGCGATCACCCTGCAAGACAACTGACCTCCGGCTGCGGCCCGCGCACAGCCGGAACTTCCCTGCGCATAGTATACCCCCCGCAGATCGCGATGAAAAATCGCCCCGGTTGAACTGGAGCATGGCAGGGTCTACGATGCGCCATCGCACACCATGAGCACTGAACTTACACAGGAACAAGTCCACGGGATGTTGCCCCGCCGGCCCAAAGACGGCCACAAGGGCAGCTTCGGCCATGTGCTTGTAATTGCCGGTTCCAAAGGGTTTACCGGGGCTGTGCACCTCGCGAGTGGCGGTGCGTCACGTTCCGGCGCGGGGCTGGTCACCGTAGCGGTTCCGCAATCCATCGTGCCGATCGTCGCGCCGAGTTGCGTCGAAGCGATGTGGATCGGGCTGCCTGCGTGCAAGGCCGAATCGATAGGCGCGGACGCGGTCGCGCCAGCCCTTGTTGCCGCGCAAGGTAAAAACGCTGTCGTCATCGGCCCGGGGATCTCGACGCAGGACGAGACGCGACGATTCGTGCTCGAGTTTGTGAAGACTTGCAAGGTGCCGATGGTGATCGATGCTGATGCACTGAACAACCTCAGCATTAACCCCGGCATCTTGACCAATGCCCTGGCGCCGATTGTCATTACGCCGCACCCCGGCGAGATGGCACGCCTTGCGGGCACGACTTCCGAACAAGTGCAACGCGACCGCGAATCAATCGCGAGGCAATTTTCCGCACGGTACAATGTCTTGGTTGTGCTGAAGGGTTACCGGACCGTTGTTGCATCGCCTGATGGACAATGCTTTATAAACCCAACGGGCAATAGCGGAATGGCGACTGGCGGATCCGGCGACATACTCGGCGGCGTCATTGCGGGGCTGATGGCGCAGGGCCTGAGCGCGCGAGACGCCGCGTGTGTCGGCGCCTACGCACATGGACTCGCGGGGGACATCGCCGCGAACGATACTTCCGCACGTGGCATGATTGCACCCGACATTTTGTCGGCACTTCCGCGCGCGTGGCGCACTATAGAGGGGAACTAACCGATGCGAACCTTGCGCGAGCTGGGTGAATTTGGACTGATCGACCGCCTCGAACGGTTCCTGCCGACTTCCCCCAACGTCATCGAAGGTATTGGTGATGATTGCGCGGTACTTCGTTTCGGCGATCGCATGTTGCTCATCTCGACCGATATGTTCGTCGAAAACGTACATTTCCGCCGGGAATGGTCGTCGCCTCTCGACATCGGTTGGAAAGCAGCCGCGGCAAGCTTGAGCGATATCGCAGCAATGGGCGGCGTGCCGATGTTCAGCCTTACGGCGTTGGCCTGCCCAGCGGATACGCCGAGCGCTTTTATCGAAGAGATGTACCAGGGCATTTCCGGCGCCATGTCCCGTTTTGGTGCCGTCATTGTGGGGGGAGACACCACCTGCTCCGAATCGGGCATCGCGCTCGATGTCATCATGCTGGGAGAGGCCATCGGCAAACGGTGTGTTCCACGCCACGGCGCCGTCGCGGGCGACGCGATTGTCGTTACCGGCCTTTGCGGCAGGTCCGCCGCTGGCCTGCACGCCCTGAAACACGGGCATGAAGCGCCCAATCTAGTCGCCTCGCATCTGCGGCCGATGCCGCGCATTTCCGAAGGTCAGTGGCTAAGCCGCCGGGGCGTACACGCCATGATTGATATTAGCGACGGCATATTGCAGGATCTCGGCCACATCGCCGCATTCAGCTACTTGGGGATTGATGTGGAATCCGCGCGGGTGCCCATTGCACCAGAGTTGGCTGCGTACTGTGACCAACACGGCCTTGACCCGCGCTCGTTTTTCCTGCGCGGTGGCGAAGACTATGAGTTGGCATTCGCCGTGCCCGAATCCGAGGTGGAGGCGCTCATGGAATCGTTTCATCATGAGTTTCGCATAGACACCACCGTTATAGGCATGGTAACGGATCGTTTCCTCGGTGTGCGCCTTGACGGTGCTCCCGTGGATAACGCCGGTTTCGATCATTTTAAGTTGCTGTAATGCACGAAGGGAGTATGGAGCAATGCATGTACGATTAGTGGGTGTGACGGCAGCGGCCACCTTGATGCTCATACTTGGGAGCGGCTGCAATCCCGACAAGAACAAGTTGATCTTTAAACCCACGCCTGCCGCCAAGCTTACCGTTGACACCGAAGAGGTGTACAACTTAAGCATGACCGCCATGGGCATGTCGATGGGAATAGGCTCATCGTCGGAGAACACATTCGAAATGACGGCGCAGAGCGTCGATCCCGCGGGCGTCGCGACAATTCAGGCCGTAATAAAATCGATGGAAGTCGATATCACCGGCATGGAAGCGATGATGGGCGGCGGGTTGCCCGGCATTCAGGCTGGCATAGAGAAGAACGATGATCCAATTGGAATGAAGGCGATGAAAGAGGCGCTCAAGGCAGCGAAAGATCAGTCGTTCACCGTTAAGGTCGATCGATTCGGCAAAGTGCTCGAAGTGACCGGCGCCGACGAAATAGCCGCGAAAGTTGCGGAAGCGTACAAGCAGCCCAAGGGCCTGCCGCCAATGCCCGCGCGATCCATGTTTCGCGAAATTATCGGCGATAAACCGATGAAAGAAATCATGGACTCCATCTTTGTATCGCGGCCCGATCTGAAGCTCACCAACGGCAAAACATGGCAGGGCACTTTCGTACGCAGCAACAACGCCACCGAAACCGCGCACGACGTAACGTTTACAGTGCGTGATCGCGCGAACGGCGTGGTGAACATCGATACCGTTGCGAAAGTTGATGTAAAACCAAACGCGGGCCTCTTCGCGGGGGCAGGCCCGATGGCCGACAATATAAAGTTCGAAGTGAATGGCCAAGGCACCGGCACGTTGCAAATCGATGAGGCAACGGGGTGGGTGAAGGATTGGTCAGGCAGCGGCACGATGCCCGGTAACATCTCGGTGCAGGTGCCGGAGATGGGCAATATGTCCATGCCGATCGAGATTTCTTACAAGACCAGTATCAAGAGCTTTCCAAGTTAGTTTCGTGGGTTTTCGAAGGAGCAAGACGCGGTAATGGATATTTTCTCAGCCGACAATATTGCGGCATTGTTCACGGTAGACGCGCTAATCGCGTTAATTACGCTGACCGCCCTGGAGATCGTGCTGGGCATCGACAATGTCGTTTTTATTGCGATACTTTCCGGAAAGTTGCCGCCCGAACAGCAGGCGAAGGCGCGTAGCATTGGCCTTGGGCTTGCCATGTTCATGCGCATCCTGCTCTTGCTTACGCTCAGTTGGATCATGGGCCTGACCAGCACCCTGTTTACCGTGCGTGATTTCGAAGTGTCTGGACGCGATCTCATACTTTTAATCGGCGGGCTGTTTCTGGTCGCCAAGGCAACCTTTGAATTGCACGAGCGCGTCGAAGGGCATTCTTCGACAGGCAAAGCTGTTAAACACGTGTCGTTCGGTGCGGTACTGTTCCAAATCATTTTGCTGGATATTGTGTTCTCACTCGACTCTGTCATCACCGCGGTAGGTATGGCGAAACAGATACTGGTGATGGTGCTCGCCGTCGTCATCGCCGTCGGCGTCATGATGGCGTTTGCCGGCACGGTCACGGCCTTCATTTCGCGGCACCCGACGATCAAGGTATTGGCGCTCGCATTCCTGCTACTCATCGGCATCATGCTCGTCGCAGACGGATTGCATCAGCACATCCCGAAGGGGTACATCTACTTCGCGATGGCGTTTTCCCTGTTCGTCGAATTCGTCAATATCCGGGTGCGCGGCAAGGCCGAAAGCGCTGCGGCGCTGGCCGCCATGGATCCCTACAAGAAAGCGCTGTAAGCCATTGCCCAAAAATGACTTGTAACGCCGTCACCACAATTTGAGCGACGAATTGGGCCCGGACTCTATTGACGGTTTCGGGCCCATTTGCTACCATACGGGCGTGCGAATTCTGCGGGAGGATTCGCCCCTTTCTTCGCGCACGTGCGTGGGCTGACCGCACGAGCATTACTGGCTGTTCCAGGCTGTATCAGAAGTTGCTATTTCACGCCAGTCAGGAGATCACGAATCGTGGCCGTTTACCGCTATACAGGCACCGTAGCCTACAAAGACGATTGTGTCGAGCGCGGCACTGTCGTAGCCGACACACGCGAAGAAGCCGTGGAAAAACTCCGCAAATATCGCGTGGAGAACCTGAAGCTCCAGAAAATCAAGGGGCAATCCGGTTTCTTTATGGGTTTTACAGCCTCCGTAAAATAGGCGGCCGAGCCTTAACCCAATCGTGTGTTACCCGTCGCGTTGGCAGACGCCTTCCCGTCGACCAGTTTGAGCACCTCCCGGATCAATTCGTTGTACCGCAGGAACATGCACTTCGAGAAGAGGTTGCAGGTGTCGCATTCCTTCAACTTTTCTTCGTCAACCCGCAGGTAGTGTTGCTTCGAATGATCGCGGAACTTGATCGTGACGTTTCCGCATTGCCCGAAACATTCTTTAATGGGAGGCATGGGGCTCCTTTCCATCGCCGGCGCCTGGGCGCCAGTCAAGATCGTCGTACACGCGATTGCACATCGCGTGGCGATTGTTGGATTGCTTAATGGTCAAAACGCATCTGAACTTTACTCTACTTTACACAGGGCACGCGCAAGAATTCCTCATCTCACATTCTGGCATCTTCTGGTATTCAGTCCGCTACACAATTTCGTCATACTCATCATCCGCAGGTTTTCGCAGCGCGTCCGGCAGGGCGAGCGTAGCCGCGAGTACATCGACATAGGCGACCCCCGCTTTCTTCAGGACTAGCGCACACTCCGAGACGGTCGCGCAAGTAGTAACGACATCGTCGATTAACAAGACAGACTTCCCCCGCAGATGCTCTGAAACCGCAAGATCGAATGCGCCGCGCACGCTCGACAAGCGCTGCTTCTCGTTCTTCAACTGGCTCAACACCTCGGTCGGACGAATACGCTTCAAGCTCGTATCCAATCGCGCGTTTGGAAAAGCGGTCAAGACTTCGCGCGCGAGCAACTCAGACTGGTTAAACCCGCGGGTTCGCTGGCGAACCCGGTGCAGCGGAACGGGTACCACGAAGTCATACGAGTCGCATTCCAACTCCTGCTCTGCGCAATCCCGCATCAACTCTCCGAGAGGCGATGCCAACAGACGTTTGTCATAAAACTTGAACAACCTTATGGCCAATCCAATCGGACCATCGTAAACCGCCGGCGCCAAAACGCGACGATAGGATGGTTTCACGGTTCCCGCGCTGCATGGCCCGCAGAAAAAATTGCTGCGCGTACCCAACCCTACGCCTGCGGCGTGCGGGCGGCCACACTGCGGACAGAAGGGCCGTTCGATTCTGGGACTGCTTTCCCAGCATGTCGGGCAGAAAAAGCGGTTCTCCTCCGTGAGCAGGCGCGCGGTGCACTGCTTGCAGAAAATCGGGAAGAAGACGTTCTTGAACGTAAGCGCCCAATCTGCGGAAATCGGCGACATCCTGAGTTTCTCCCGGCGTCGTTACGGCTGAATTGTATCGCATTCCGGGCGGTTTATGTGGGGGCGTACCAAATGAATTGGCAACAAAGGCGAAGTAGCAACGGGCACTCTCAGCGATCCGCCAACCGGTTACAAACCGAAAAACTCGAACACGTCTTCCGGTTCGTTGGCCACGTCGTATGACTGCGCCGCATTTGCGGGCGTAAATCGGTTCTCGCGCATGTGGTCAAAAAGCGCGAAGAGCGGATTGTAGAATCCCAATGTATTGAGAAACACGATGGGCTTGCTATGATAGTGCAAGTTCTTCGATGTCAGGACTTCAAGCACCTCTTCCAAAGTACCCATACCGCCCGGCAGCGCGACAAATCCTAGCGCCCGACTCTCCATCACAGCCTTACGCTCGCGCATGCCATCGGTGATGATCAGCTCATCGGCTTCCAGATAAGCGAGTTCCCTTTCGCGCAGCGCATGCGGGATGACCCCGATTACCTTTCCGCCGTGCGCGTGCACCGCGGTGGCGATCGCGCCCATCAAACCGACGTTACCACCACCGTAAATCAGCGGCACTTGCCGATGCGCCATCTCCACGCCAAGCGCACTGGCCGCTTGAAAGTACGCTTGCTCCACCGCGCCGCTTGATGCGCAATACACACATAGTCCTTGCATAAAGTCCTTTACTCGCCACCGATGCCGTGCTTGACAACGTTCGCGATCTTCGCCACACTCCAATTTGGTCACTACTCTAGACTTGGGATAAGGTGCTATGGACGCTCGGGTCGCGGAAATGCGCTTCAAAGAGGCCGATACGCTGTATCGCGAAGGCCGATATGATGAAGCGATGGACCGGCTCATCGAGTTGGACGAGACCTTTCCGAACACTCCGAACATACTTTTTCCGCTTGCGAGATGTCTCCGACGCGTTGGACGCAACGAAGACGCCCTCGCCATCTGTGACGACCTCATAAAGCGATGCGGCGACACCCGCGCCACGCAACTCCGCGACTATATTCGCGCGAATTATAACTCGAATGCGACCCCGCCGCCCCTCCCGGTGACCGACGACGCTATTGAGAATCTGTATCAGCATGCGCACGCGGGCGTGCTCGACGACCTGATTCTTTCGGATACACCGCTGTCCATCGCACCGGTTGCAGCGGATGACCCGCCACCGTACAAGAAGTGGGCGTTGATCGGCGGCGCCGTGGTGGCAGTGCTCGCACTGTTGTTTGCGATTCCTCTGCTTCTTCCAGATCCTGAACCAGGCGTACCCGTCGCCACTACCGCCGCGCCAACGACCACGCCGGAGCAGCCCTTAACCGAAGCGCAACTCAACGAGGCGCAGATACGCCAGGACAAGGTTGATCTTGTCACGCGTTTTGGCATCGCGCTTGTCACCCTGGTTCTTTCGCTTGCCGTCGCGTTATACGCGACGCTGCGCCTGTGCGGGAAGCTGCCTTATAACGTTGTCGTGGATGACATTATCAACGTGGGATTCATGTCCGTTGCGTTAATCGTGTTGTCCGTGTTCTTGCCGTGTATCGGACTGATCATTTCCATTGTAATTCTCTTCAAGTACTATGAACTGGTAATTGTAGAATTCTTGATACTTGTGGGGTTCTATTTGGGCGCAAATTTTGTCACAGGACTATTGTTTCTGCTTGTCGCGAGCGCTTCGACCGGCTAATCAGGTACACTGGCCACCCTATGTCTGTGTCAGAAACGAACGCTCACCCATCTCACTGGTCTGATCTTCTTTGGTACGCAGCAACACTCTTGTTTATCTGCGCCATAGGCATTGGCTTTTGGCTGGCTGCGCCAGAGCGGTCGCCCGCGCGCCCCGTTTTCCACGCTTATTATGTATGGCAGAAGCAATGGAATGACGGCGTTCGCGCGTCGTTGGCGCGCGCTGATCTGCATGCCGCCTCGCTCATGGTGCTGATTGGCGAAGTCAACGCCACGCGCGGCACCCTGAAGCTCGATTCTGCCTTTCCAGATTGGCAGGCACTTGCAAAATGTCGCGCGCCAGTCACCCTCGTCCTTAGGGCAAATGTCGCGCTTAGTGATTTGCTGCAATCGGACTCTCGAGATACCGCCGTTAATTTCGTCTGTGGCGCGTTCGCAGATTCAATTGCCGCCGGCACGGACGCCGGGGTCTCCGTGCGTGGTTTACAACTCGACTACGATTGCCCGAGTTCCAAGCTCGGCACATACACGCAGCTTGTAGAATCCATCCGCGCGCAGTTCAGTTCGTACGAATTGTCGATCACCACCCTTCCGACGTGGCTGCGCTGGAATGAATTTGGCGATCTTGTGCGCAAGCTTTCGTACTATGTCTTGCAGGTGCATTCATTGGATGCACCGGAGACAGTCGAGGACGAGATTACACTCTGCGACACATCGCGCATACCCGGGTATCTGCGCCGCGCCTCGGCCATCGGCGCGCCGTTTTATCTCGCATTGCCGACGTATGGATATAGATTTACGTTTGATTCGACTGGAAAGTTTGTCGCGCTTGCCGCCGAAGGCCCATCCGGTGCACTGCAGGCAGGATATCGATCGCGGACGGTTATGGCCGACGCAGAACAGATCGCCAAAGTCGTGCGCGCGTTGGAACAGCAACCTCCCCACGGGCTTCTCGGCATCGCCTGGTTTCGCATGCCCGTTGAATCCGACACCTTGAACTGGCCCTGGCCGGCGCTGGACGCGGTACGCGCGGGCCGCGCGCCGGAAACCGCCGTGGTGGCAAGTGTGCGTACTCCCGAGCCGGGCCTTTACGAGGTGTGGGTAGAAAACAAGGGTGACACCGCGCCCACCGATGGCATCCAGATTTCATTGCGGATTTCATTGCGCGACATGACCGCGTACGACACGCACAACGGATTCGAAAGCAAGCCCGGCGATGGTGCTATACTCCTCACCGGTCCTGCTCCACGTCCCGAGGGTTCCACTCTTGCGGCGTGGTTCCGTATGCGTGCGATCGATTCTACCGCACCCACCGTCGGGCTGATTGCCATCGGCCTCTAAGTAAGGCATTCGGGGATTCGCGGGACTAAAGTCGCGCGCGCGAAATGCATCGCCATCGTAGAAGGTATTGACCAAGAGCGGAGAACGATGGAACATAATTTAGACCTTATTCTGACTCTCGCAGCCGGCCTTACCGCGGCCCTGCTGTGCGGATACGTTACCCACCGCCTCGGTCTCTCTCCCATCGTTGGGTATTTGATCGCCGGTATCGCCCTGGGTCCTTCGACTCCCGGTTTCGCGGCCAACAAAGAAATTGCAGACCAACTCGCGGAAGTGGGTGTAATTCTGCTGATGTTCGGCGTGGGGTTGCAGTTTCATTTTGAGGACTTGCTAAAGACGCGCAAGATCGCGGTTCCTGGCGCGATTTGCCAAAGCCTTGTTGCTACCGTACTTGGCTGTTTGTTGTGTGTTCAATTCGGATGGAGTTGGTCAACCGGCATTGTGTTTGGCCTTGCGATATCTGTCGCGAGCACTGTCGTGCTCGTACGGGTACTGGCAGACAATAACGACTTGCATACGCCCATGGGGCACATCGCGATTGGTTGGCTTGTGGTCGAGGACATTTTTACCGTGTTGGTCTTGGTCCTTTTGCCCGGACTGTTCGGCGGCGAACAGCAATCGCCAACTGAAATCGCGATGTCAGTTGCTTTCTCTATCGGACAGTTGGTGCTGTTAATGGTCATCATGCTGGCCGCTGGCAGCCGCGTTATCCCGAAAATTCTGGAACATGCGGCTGCAACGCGCTCGCGCGAATTGTTCACGCTCACCGTGCTCGTAATTGCGTTGGGGATTGCTGTTGGATCGGCGAAACTGTTTGGCGTATCCATGGCGCTTGGCGCATTCCTCGCCGGCATGGTCGTTGGACGTTCCGAATTCAGCGTGCGCGCTGTTTCCGATGCCTTGCCGATGCGCGATGCCTTCGCCGTATTGTTCTTCGTTTCGGTGGGCATGTTGTTCAACCCAGCCTTCCTGCTGGATGACCCCGGCCTCATCGCGGCAACGCTCGCGATAATCGTGATCGGCAAGCCGCTCGCAGCGATCTTTATCGTCACGCTATTTGGATACTCCGTGCATACGGCTCTCACGATCGGCATCGTGTTGGGGCAGATCGGTGAGTTCTCGTTTATTCTCGCCGGAGTCGGAAAATACCTTGGAATTCTTCCCGACACTGCCACGAATGCGCTGGTTGCCGCCGCAATTGTATCCATATCGATCAATCCCCTGCTATATCGCTTCAACGTGAAGTTGGAAAAATGGGCGCGCCAGCGGCCCAAATTCTGGCTTTGGTTTGGAACACCACGAGACAGGCAGCACACGCCAGAGAGCATGAGTGCAGAACTTTCAAAACACCGGGAATCGGAGGCCCCAACCGCTATTGTCGTGGGATACGGTCCCGTAGGCCGGACCGTGACGCGCCTGTTGCGCGAAAACGGTGTGCGCCCCATCGTCCTCGAATTGAACATAGACACCGTCCGACTGATTAAAGAACAGGGAATCGACGCGATCTACGGGGACGCGACCCACTTTGTGACGCTGGACAAGTCGGACGTGTCCCGAGCGATAGCGCTCGTGCTCAGCACTGCGGACGTACATGGCCGCGAAGAAATGATTCGGCAATGCCGAGAACTCAACCCCAAAATCCGCGTCATCGCCCGAACCGCCTATCTGAAGGATGTTGCCGCCCTCCGCGAGGCCGGGGCCGACGAGGTTTTATCTGGTGAAGGCGAAGTTGCCCTATCCATGACCGAGTTCATTTTGCGGCAGTTGGGGGCGGTCGGCGAACAAATCGATCGCGAGAGCGACCGTATCCGAAAGGAACTATTCGGGGGAACCAGTTCACCCTTGGGACCGCTCTTGCCACGAGATGGAGCGTCCAAGCGGCCCGCAACCCCGAATGAAAAGTAAATTCTTGACAAAACGTGCTAAACTCGATATCCTTCCCACCGTGAAATAGCCCGCTTTGTGGCGTACCAGGAGGTTTGAATGATGAGAAACGCGTTCCTATTTGCGATCGCCGCAGCCGTTGTAGCGCCCGTTGCGGTGCACGCGGATGTCCAGCTTTGGGTCTCGTATTACTACCAGGGCGTGGAATCGTACAACGCCGGAAAATATCGGGACGCACAGGCCCTGTTGAACAAGGCCCACACGGAAACCTGCGCTGCCCACCGCCAGGCGTTCACGCTGGACTCGATGGGCATGAACCACATGGCGCTGACGGAATACGCTGAAGCCGAGAAATGCTTTCAGAGCGCCTTATGCCTGCGGAAAGATGAATGCGGCGAGGAAAGCCGCTTTGTGCCTGCGACATTGAACAACTTGGCAGACCTGCATTACATCGCGGGCAATGTGGATAAAGTGGAATGCCTGTACAAGGAAGCGCTCGACATCAACGGGCATGATCCCTACAGCGTCGAAGTTGGCCGCAGCCTGAATGGCCTAGCGCTCGTCGCCGCGGACGCCGGCAACATCGCCGAAGCGGAGAATCTGCTGAAGCGCGCGGTGAAAGTGCATTTTCATGGTGGCCGCAGCGAACACCCCTACATGGCCACCGTGTTGACGAACCTGGGCATCCTGTACACGGAACAGGGCAAATACGAAGAAGCCGCTGAAGCGTTAAAGAAGGCCAAGCGCATTCAATACGAAGTGCTGGGGAAGAACCACCCTGATGTTGCGATTCGCCTCCACGCAGAGGCCAATCTCCACGTAAAATCGGGCGGTTGCGCCTGCCACGCGAAAGAGAAGCAGGACAAAGCCAACGCGATTCGGGAATCGTTTACCAAATTGAACGCGAAACAGGGTTAACCTGTAGAGGTTGGATTTTTCTGGCGCGCCCGGCAATCTGCCGGGCGCGCTGCTTTTTGGAGACGCCCGTTTGCGCTAACTCCATTTTACGGTCATGATAGGCCCACTTAACCGGGAGCAGAAACATGGCCATGTCTGGCAAGCACAAGTTCGTCGTTGGGATCCTTCTATTGCTCGCCGCGCTGGCGATTCCCGCATATGTCGTATTCACGTTCTTCCCGCAGGTCATACTCGACATCGTGCGCGCGCAATACGCGCGCGAAGCGGCAGTCACGGAAAAATCGGCGGTTGTCGATGGCTACACGATTCCCTATTACGAAGGGGGCAGCGGAGAGACACTGGTACTCATCCATGGTTTCGGCGACAGCATGATCTCGTTCGTGCAAAGTGCCAGATGGCTCACGCCGAAATATAGGGTCATCATGCCCGAGGTGCCGGGATTCGGCGAGACGCAACGCGACCCCGCGCTGGACTATGGTCCGCGAGCACAGGCGGAACGCTTACACACGTTTTTTCATCAGATTGGCCTGAAGAATTTCCACCTCGGTGGAAACTCGATGGGGGGACACATTTCAGCGGCGTATGCATTGCTGTATCCGGAAGATGTGGAGAGCCTGCTGCTGATCGATGCAGCGGGAATTACAATTTCAGATTCAGAGCCCTATCAGGACGCCGAGAAGCCGGTCGCGACAATTGAAGACTTCGACGCGTACATGGACAAGTTATTCGTAAAGAAGCCGCACATTCCCGGCGCGTTTAAGCGGTACTTCGTGCAACAGGGGCAGGGTAATTTTGAGTGGCAGAATAGAATTCGCGCAGACATTCGCAAAAGTCCCGATGCGATACTCAACGGTCGAATTGGAAATGTGAAAGTCCCCACGCTGGTGCTCTGGGGCGACAAGGACCAGCTCATCAGTCTCGCCGTCGGCGAGGCCTATCACAAAGCAATTCCCGGCTCGGAGTTCGTGGTATTCAAGGACTGCGGGCACTCACCGCAGTATGAGCGCCCGCAGGAAACCGCGGAAGCAATCGTCGCTTTTCTGTCCAAATGATCGCCGCGCGAACACATGCCATGCTCTGGCTATTGGTTGTCTGCGCTACCGCTTATGCACAGCAGTTCGACGAAGTGTTGCGGTTCGAACTGGATACCTATCAAGTCCTGGATGATCGCGTCGCGCTTCGCGGGAAACTGCTCCCACGATCCACCCCCCTGCCCTCGGGAACAGAAGTGTATGTAGAGGCGAGCCGCTTCGATTCCGAAGCAGTTGCTTGGCGCGCCGGGTTTGTTCTGGGAGATGACGGCACCGCCACTTTCTCGATTCCCGTTGGTGAACTCAAGGGCGGTTATTACACCCTTTCCGGCAGTCTCACTGAAGACAACGAAGTGCGGACAGGTGGAACGGTTTTCTGTATTCGCCAATTGCGCGAAGGCTCGCCTCGGCAAATGAAATTCACGCTGTACAACAATCCGCACGTCTCGGCAACGAAGCAGGTGCGCCATTGTTTTTCACTGTTACACGGCCGGTTTATCGAAGCTACCGTTCCATTGGATTTAAGAGAGACGATGGAACGTTCGAAAACTACTGGTTTCCAGAAGCGCCGATGGATCACCACCCAGTAGTGGTCGATTTTGAACTATGGACGTTGTTGGACCGTCTGAGTGCGCAAACCGGTGAAGAGCAGTACCGCGCGTGGGTTGACGACATGGCCAATGCTTTTGCGAAAGTCGGGTTCAGCGAGCAGAACGGTCTCGCATACTTTGGAGAAGAGTCGGGCCTGGATGTGACGAATATTAAGCCTATTTCCACCAAGCACGGCGTGAGCGATCCGCAATTCAAGCCAAAAAACTCCGGCAATGACGCGCGCCTGCCCATGGATCGCCTGTGGCGGCACGCGCCGGATCGGATGCTGCGCATGAACCGCGCCATGTTCTATGGATTGGTCACCGACCCGGGCAGCATGGACTTCAATCGCTACTGTCACTATCACTGGAACGATGCGGACAAAAAACATGTGTTGGAGCGCAACCCGGCGCATTGCGCGTTCGAATCGGTGGCCGCGCGCATGATTCATTGGTGGGCGGCGGCTTACGCGCGCAGTGGCGCTGTTGAATGCCTGGATTATGCGCAACGCATGACGGACAAGTGGCGCGCTGTGCAGCATCCTGAGTCGGGGCTGATGCCGAACTTCTTTGGCGCCGTCGCATCGCAACCTGGCGCACCGATGCCGCCGGGCGAGTGGGCGGAATGCAGGAACGCGTCCGCGGCGGCTGTATCGTTTCTCGACGCGGCAGCAGAACTCGAAGCGCGGGAAGATGGCGCATCGCTGAAGCGGCAATTGACGGAGATGGCGGAGAAACTTGCGCTTGGTGTTGCGCGCTATTCGTATGATCCTGCAACGCGGGTATTCCGCGAGCATTTACAACTTGATGGGCAACCATACAACGCAACAGCCCGCTACGCCTTTAGAACGCAGGAAGAAAAAGACGAAGCGGTCAAGCGCGATCCCATACTCGCGGAAGTGACGGTGTACTCCGGCACCGGACTCTACCGTAATCCGTCTTATTGGGAACATTGCGCGGGCACCAGCATCGTATATGAACTTGCGCAGGTCGCACGCCTTACGAAGAACGCAGAATTGATCGATCGCACCGCGCGCATCATCGAGGATGCGCTTGATGAATCCAGCAGCCAGCAGGACGCGTTTACGGATGAAGGAACCTGGACCTTTCGGGCAAGCGGTCAATATGCGAAGGCTTGCGTCGCGCTCTTTCGCGCAACGGGCGACAGAGTGTATCTGGAAAAAGCAAAAAAGTTCGCGGACCGCGAGATTGCCCGGTTGGAGCGCGTCGCCTATCCGGAATGGTGGCGAATGCCGGAGCGCGCGACACTCCTTGATGCGCTGCTCGCTATTGCAGAAGCGGAAGCGACCGCAACTTCGGCTACTTCCTGATTTCGACTACGAGAAACGGATTCAACGGACTCTTTCGCAGCGCAGGCGGCATGTTCTCGATATAGCGAACGATAAGGCTCTTCAGTTTCCGCAATAATCCAAGAGAGCCCGTGCGCTTGAATGCGAAGTAGTGCTTTAACGGCAGGGGTTCTATCGAACTTGCCTGATTAAACTCACAAAACAACCCCTTCAACTCGGAATACGAAAACAGGTGATACTTTCCAAACGGCCAATGAAGTGTCATGCCATACGTATCGAAAATATATCGCCGCCACTTCATTTTCCCGGGCGGCGTCGCGTCGTCCGTTGGTTCGTGATGAATGTCAATGGGGAATGACTTGTTCGGACACGTTACAAGAAGCCTGCCACCCCGCTTTGTCACCCGAAGCATTTCTTTTGCGAATGCAGCGCGTGTTTCCCAGTAATTGTCTTCGAGCGTGTAGTGGCCGACTTTTGTGCCGATATGCTCTATCGTGCCGAGGGTGTAGACCGCATCGAAGAAACCATCAGGAAATGGCATCCGTGCGCCATCGCAATTGAAAAAGTATGCGGGATCATTACCCGCGCGCGCCCAGAATTTTGCCAGGCACGGAATGTCGATGCCGTACGCCTCGATGCCGTCTTCGCGCAAAAAACGAATGCCCATCCCCATGCCGCTGCCTACTTCCAACACCCTTTGTGCAGATTCGCGATCAACCCATGGCTTCAAGTACTCGAGGTAGAAGCGCCGCCATGATTCCTCCTGCTCTCCCGCGTACTCTTCGCTTGTTGATTCCATCTCGTAGAACTGATCGCCTACGGTGAAATCGAAGTAACCGTATTTTCCGCGCCCGTATATGCGCTCTCCATCGTGCGAACTTAATGCGTCGCCATCGACAGATAATGCGCCACGCGTGACGGGATCAATGAGGATTCGAGATAAATCTTGCGCAAGAGTGCCTCGGTCCGCTTTATTCACAGTATTCCCAACCTGCGCAGCTTCGCGCGGTTACCGTTTCGTTGTGCATGGAACATGCACAACGATGTTCGTGTTTCAGTCCGTGCCCTATGGAGCGGGCGGAGGTTGTAGTAGTATGCGCAACCAGCGTATTCAGAATCAGGTGCGCGATGCAATTATTCGGGGTGAAGCAAGGGGAGCAACAGCGTTAGTTTCTTCCTCGGCCGCTTGCGGTCTCGGTTTGGCGTACGCTGATCTCCTGATTGCGATTCACGCAGGGCCGTGGATGGGTGGTACCCCCGATGACTGGCTGGCATGGTATGGCATGTCGGCGTTGTATGTAATTGCAATCGGCGCTGGCGCACTTGTTTTGTCGTTCGTAATGAAATGGGCCGTGCCGCGCGTTTCTGCCCCCAAATGCGCACAACTCGCCTCAGGCTGCATCGCGCTGATGCTTTCATTACTCTTGCTGGCAACCTCTACCGGCCGGGTTGGCGCGGTTTTCGGCACTGGCATTATTCTCGCGCCCTGCATCCTGACGGCAGTCGCGCTCCTTATCGAAACCAAAAAATCCGGTGCCGGAACACGGGTAAACCTGCTTGCGCTCCTGGGAGTTTTAAGCGGAATCGGCGTCGCGAGAGCGTCTGAAACGCTCCACTACCTCTTGCGCGATACGGCGGGCGTTGTGCCCATGCTATCCGTTGTCAGCGCGGGCATTGTTATTGCCATGGTCGCGTTACTCGCATCATTCCGCCCGTCCACGCGCATTGCCAACACGATTCGCCTCTCAAGTGTACTGCTGGCCGTTTTCGGACTTCCCGCCCTTATTGCTGCCTGGCCCGTCGTAGTTCAAGCGTCCCATGAGGGCAAGCAACCCTACAATGTCGTATTGATTACCGCGGATGCACTGCGCGCCGACTACTGCGAAACATTCGGAGGCCATGTCCCGACGCCAAACTTGACCCGGTTGGCCAACAACGGTGCAAAATTTGACGCGGCATATGTTGCAGCACCTTGGACCATCCCATCACTGAACGCGATTTTCAGTGTCCGATATCCGCCGGGTTTGACACCGCAAGCCGATGTGAGGCAGCGGGAACAAGAGCAACTCTATTATCATGACCTTGCTTCGTATTGGCTTGAAACGGATGGCACGGGCACCGTCTCCCAGTTCGCAAGGAATGGTTACGAGACAGGCGCCTACGTTGGGAACGGAGCGATGCGCGAACAGCGCTGGCTGATCAACCAGTTTCGCCACAAGCTTGTGGTGGATTGGCATCGCGCCTTTGAAGAACCCAAACTAGCCTTGAATCCCCTCGCAGAACAATTCATCAGCACGGTGGCTCCAGGAGCAATCGCGCCGGGCGTGATGGACACAACGGCCGCTGCCACAAAGTTCACCCGCGGCTTCCTGCACGCCCACGCAAATAGGCCGTTCTTTCTATGGGTGCATTTCCTCGATCCGCACACGCCCTACGATCCGCCGGCGCGATTCCGCGGCCAATCGCTCCCTAGTGAGGGCCGATTCATCGGCGAGGGCGCCATTGAAGGCACCGATAGAGAACTCAGCCGTGACGATGTACGCGATTTGTACGCTGGCGAGATTCGGTATATGGATGAAGCGGTGGGCGAGATTCTCGATGCGATCGCGCAGAATGACCTCGCTGACAACACCTATGTTGCGTTTTCGTCCGATCACGGAGAAGAGTTGTGGGACCGGGGACAGCATGGGCATGGGCACACGATGTATGACGAACTACTGCGCGTACCGATGCTGATATCTGGGCCCGCCATTCCGCGATCAGTTATCTCACAACCGGTTTCAACGTTAAGCATCATGCCGACGCTTCTAGACCTCGTCAATATTTCTGGTCCCGCCGTACATGCCGGATTCAGTCTCGAAGACGCGCTATTTGGCCGTCCGTGCACCATGCTGGATCAGCCGGCATTCGCCCAGGCGACATACGAGTTTGTGCCGCCAAGCGAGCCAAAACAAATGGTCCGTGACGGCAACTACAAGTTTGTACGGTGGTTGATAAGTGGCGAGCGCCGGTTGTATGACACAAGTGCAGATCCCGGTGAACGCGACAACCTTGTCGATAAGTTCCCCGAAATAGCGCAGCAAATGGAATCCAAACTGGATGGCTGGCAAGAGACATTCCCGGCGGACTTCACAACCGCGCGCGGAGCGAGAAACCCTGTCATCACCTTGGAAACGCCTAGCCCGCAACTTCGCGAGAACCTTGAAGCACTGGGCTACTTGTAACCTCTGGCGAACAGCTCCCGCAATCCGATAATCGTCTTTGCGTCGTCAAACTCGCAGTTGTCCAACATCCGTCGGCAGGTGTCAAAATCTAGCTCCACGATTTCGACGCGTTCGTCGTGTTCCAGGTTCTGTTTGGTTTTGGTCAGGTCAAACGCGAGAAAGATGTGGTCCATCTCATTGGTGAACCCCGGCGAACAATAGCAAGACGCAACACGAATTAATTCTCCGGCCCGATGTCCCGTTTCTTCTTCGAGTTCCGCGCGTGCGCGGTTCTCCATTGACTCACCCGGCTCGAGTCGACCGGCGGGAACTTCGAGCACTTCCTTCCCAACCGCGATGCGAAATTGGCGCACCAGCATGACGCTGTCTCCGATTACCGGCACGATCCCAACACCCCCGCCATGCACAACGATTTCCCGGTGCGCAACGGTGCCGTCCTCCAATCGCGCCTGCCCAACGTCCAGCCGGATTATGCGACCTTCATACTTCGTTTCACGCGTAACCCATGTTTCATTCACAATAGATGTTCCTATTCATTTGAGCCATTCTGCGGTATGGAATCTGTTGGCGAAACCTTCGCCGACGGCTGCGCACGGTCTGACAAGATAAGGACAAGCAGTCCCACGGCCGCAAGCGACCACGCGGCGATGGGATGCACCAGCGGCATCAACCACCAGGCCGTAGGCACGCGCGCAGCCGCGCCGCTACCCTTCGGTGACTCCTCGGCTGCACGCGTAGCGAGCAGGTTGCCGTTCAGGTCGTAAACGTGGTGCATCGGTCCGCGCGCCGTAAACACTTCGATGCGATCTTCGTCGGTCATACGCAGCACGAAGTTACCGCCCGCTGCGTCGGTTCGCCAACCCCGCACATAGTTCCAACTGGCATCATAGATTTGAATTCGGTTCGACGGGACATGCGGAACTACATAGAGGCCGGAGCTTGTCTGAACGACACCCTTGGCATTGCCAACAGGCCATTCAACGGACGAGGGAAGCCAATCGAACCCACCGAGCGCCGATATCGCCGGCGCGAAAAAACAAACCGCGCCGGTTACGACGAGCAGAGATGCGATGATCGGCAGGATGCGTTTGCGCCAAGGCCTGCGGGCGCGCCACGGTGCAACGCCGAATGCGAAAACAAAGCCAAGCGCCATCAGGATTATCAGGACAAGCGAAATTGTATTCATTCGGTTCTCATAGTCCAGACTGGTGTCATTCTAAGTGAACGCGAATACGCGGCGCCAATACAGTCCACTCAAAATAAATTCGGGGGCCTGGTAATTGGCCCCCGAACGATAAATACAAAATGGAGAACTGACGTTTTGCCTGGTTTCTATCCCACTGACGCGGACGCCAGGCGCTTCTCCATCTTCTTGCGCTCTTCGAGATCGAGGATAATCTTCCGCATGCGGATGGATTTTGGCGTGACTTCGACCAATTCGTCGTTGGCAATCCATTCGAGCGCCGTGTCGAGGGTGTGCGTCTTCGGCACGTCAAGTTGCACTTCGTGGTCTTTACCGGCAGCGCGATGGTTGGTGAGCGCTTTGCGTTTAGTTGGATTGCAGGGAAGGTCGCCTGGACGCGCGTTCTCGCCGACAATCATTCCCGCGTAGATCGGGTCCATCGGCTTTACAAACAGCAAACCGCGCTGCTGCAGGTTCGCGAGGCTGTAGCTCGTCGCATCACCGTTGTCGGTGCTGTATAGCGAACCGCGCTGCCGCGACACGACTTCGCCGCACCACGGGCCATAGCCGGTGAAGCGCGAGGCCATGATGCCCAAGCCCCGCGTGTCCGTAAGAAACTCATTGCGATAGCCGATAAGGCCACGCGTCGGGATTGTGAATTCAAGGCGAAGCATGCCCGTGCCGCTGTTGTGCATGGAGGTAAGCTCGCCTTTGCGTTTCGCAATCTTCTCGATGACGACACCCTGGAAATCCAGCGGCACGTCGATCATCAACTCTTCCATCGGTTCGAGCAGTTTTCCGTCCGCGTCGCGATGCGTGATGATCTCCGGCGCCGAAACGCACAATTCCATGCCCTCTCGGCGCATTTCCTCGATCAGGATGGCGAGGTGCAATTCACCACGCCCACTAACCTTGACGCCATCGGCTCGATCGATATCTTCCACGCGCAACGCGACGTTCGTGCGCAGCTCGCGCGCGAGACGATCGCGGATCTGGCGAATGGTGACGGCGCGGCCTTCTTTGCCGGAAAGCGGACCGCTGTTCACCAGAAACAACATGGAGACCGTCGGCTCTTCAATCTCCAGCGGCGCAAGCGCGGCATTTTCCATATCGATGGCGGCGAAAGTGTCGCCAATATTGATGTCCTTCGGTCCTGCTACCCAAACGATATCACCCGCGGAAACGCTGTCGGTGTCGATCATGTCCAGGCCGCGCGTCACCCACAAATGCGTGGCGCGTTCTTCCTGATTGTCGACAATACTCCAGCCCTCGGCCTTGTTGTAACCGTTCCATTTAGTCGTGATCCGCTGAAAGCTCGGCCCCTTTCGCAGGACGCCCTGAAGAACCTTTCCACAGCCGATACGTCCAATGTGGTCGCGCCAGGCCAAGGTGCTTACCTGCATGAGGAACGGCGCTTCATTCGTCACGACCGGCGCGGGCACCTTTTCAATGATGGTCTCGAACAGGGCCTCCATGCCTTCGCGCTTATCAGTCTCGAGGTCGCGCACCATCCAGCCATTCAGGCCCGAACCGTACAGCGCGGTGAAATCCGCCTGCTCGTCGTTCGCGCCGAGTTCGATGAACAAATCAAAGGTCTTGTCGAGCGCCCCAGCCGGATTTGCGTTGGGCCGGTCCACCTTGTTCACGATGACGATAGGCTTGAGCCCCAGCTTGAGCGCGCGCATCAGCACGTACCGGGTCTGCGGCATGGGGCCTTCGTTCGCGTCGACAAGCAACAAGACCGAGTCCACCATCGAGAGTACGCGCTCCACCTCGCCCGAGAAATCGGCGTGGCCCGGCGTATCGATAATGTTGATGAGGTAGTCTTTCCACTCGACGCAGCAGTGCTTTGCGCGGATGGTAATCCCGCGTTCGCGTTCGAGTTCGTTGTTGTCCATTACGCGATCGTTTACACGCGCATTCTCGCGAAAGGTGTGCACAGCGCGGAAAATCGAGTCAATCAGGGTCGTTTTCCCGTGGTCAATGTGCGCGATAATCGCAAGGTTTCGGATCTTCGAGGAGTCTCGCATGGGTCGTGATACTACCTATTTTTGGGCAAAATCGTTCTACTGGCAAACAGGGTATTTTACACGAAAGTATGTTTGAGCGCAATTAAGGCGTGGTCAGTCGTGTTTCGTTGCCGTTTGAGACGGAAAAACTCGACTACGAGCACGATTCGGATTAGGATTACGGGCAGGCGGCGAATCAATTGTCAATCGGAGGGGTAGTCATGTCCATGGATCGAAGGAGTTTCCTGGCGGCGATGGCGGCTGCGCCGCTGGTGGCCGGTGCGGCCCAGGCGCAGGATGCCGGAAAGAAGTATCGGGCCTGCATCATCGGCGACACCAAAGACGGCGGCTACGGCCACGACGTGCATCTGATCTTCAAGAGCCGGGAGGACGTCGAAATCGTGGGCCTTGCCGACCCGGACGAGGCGGGGCGCACTGCCCGCGCGGCAGAATGCGGCGCGAAGACGCTCTACGCGGATTACCGCGAAATGCTCGCCAAGGAAAAACCGGACCTCGTAGCGATAGCCCCCCGAACGACGCCGCGCCACAAGGAGTATCTCCTGGCCTGTGCAGAAGCCGGTGCGCACGGGTTCATCGAGAAACCCTTGACCACGGATCTCACCGAGGCCGACGAGGCCATTGCGGCTATCGATGCGAAAGGTTTGAAGTGGACCATCGGTTTTAACTTCCGCTCCACGCCACTGGTCCAGCACGCAAAAAAATTGATCATGACCGACCGCGTCATCGGTACGGTTCTGGAAGTGCGCGCGCGCGGAAAAGAAGATGATCGCGCCGGCGGCGAAGACCTGATCGTATTGGGTGTGCATCTCTTCGACCTGATAGCCTTCATGTTCGGAAAGCCTACCTGGTGCTACTCCGACATCACGTTCAATGGCAAAGCCGCCACGAAAGAAAACATTACGGAAGCGACGGAGCCACTCGGCCCCATCGTAGGCAATCGCATCAATGCAATGTTCGGATTGGGACAGGGCGTGCCCGCCTACTTCTCCAGCATGAAAAGCAAGGATGGAAATGGCGGTCGTTGGGGTGTTGACGTTTACGGAACGCAGGGCGTGCTGTCCATTCGGCAGAACATCGGGCCGGAAATTCACTTGCTCAAAGATTCGTCCTGGTCGCCGGGCGGATCCGAGCACAAGTGGGAACCCATGCCCGATGCGCCCGCATCACCCCCGCAAGACGACAAGGTGCTTCGCTATTCAATCATCGTTAATGACTTGATTGCCGCGATTCAGGAAAACCGCCAACCTGCAATCAGTGTTCATCACGGTAGAGACGCTTTGGAAATGACACAGGCGGTTTTCGATTCGTACGTCCAAGGTAAACGCGTCGATATACCGTTAAAAGACAGAACGCACCCGCTGAAGCGTTGGGGATAAAGCAGGCTTAGTATTGGCGTGATGCGCCGTACCAGTTGCTGCTGCCGTGGTCGAGGTGAAGGACGGGCGTGCCGCTGAGGCGGTGCTCCATGCCGAAGTTGTCGCGCATGTCCTTGCCAAACTTCCAGTCCGCGCCTTCAAAGTGGTGCAGTTCTTCATACCGCACCGTTGCGAGGCATTCGCGCCGCACGCATTGGCAATAGCCAACGGGCACGCCGTCCGCCTCGCGCATGCGATATTCCCCAGCGCCAGAAAGCAACGCGTCCCACGTCTCCCAAGGTTTCGCTTCACCGAAGAGAATCCGTGCGGTGGTTTCGCGGCTGAGCATCTTACGTCCGTCGGGTATGGCAAATTTGGTTGCGGGCGGCAAGGCCACCAGTTTTTCAAGCATGTCCGGTGCGAGCAGGATATCCGAATCCAACACCATGACCCATTCCCCTCGGGCCTTGTCGAGGCATTCATTCAGCATCAAGCCTTTGGTGTTCGCATACTCCGGTGCGAACGGTGCGGGAACTATTGTCAAATCGGGATGCAACAGTTGCATGCCGTCGAGGATGTCATTCGTTGCGTCGAGTCCCGGAACAAAAGCGACGATTATCTCTATGTCGCCGATGCCGACGCCTTTCTGGTGCACCAGATTTTGCAGGCAAGCCTGGAGCCGGCGCGAGTAGCGCGTGCAGACAAGCACGACGGACACCTTGAACGCGCGTGAGGGCGCACTCTCGGAAGATGGCTGCCAGAGGTAGACCGCCTGCGTTCCAAGCGTGCCGTCGATATTCCACGCGGCGATGCGCGGCTCAAGGCCGTTCCCCAGCTTCGCGGGCACGTAGTACGCACCGACGAACTCCTGCGGTCGCAATGGCTGTCCGTCGCGCAACAGCACGTAGCGGCCATCCGGCTCCACATGCAAAACAACACGATGCGTGTACGCAGTCATGGGCACGAGCAGGCGGCACGCGCGGCCGATTGCAAAGCCGATGTACTCGGCAACACCGCCACCAAAGGTAACTGAAAGTGTGAAGGGTGGATCAAGCCGTCCGAGCGGCGTGCTTACTTTTTCGCCGCCCGCGAAGGAGAACCACCGCAGGCTTCCCGGCAACTGCCAACTCCAGGTGCCGTCCACTTTATAATCAAAGGAGTCGATCTCGCGGGCTGGCGGAGTGTTGATCACAATGTCATTGGCGCGCCGGGCAAGGTCGATGTCAAAGGTTGCCGCATCGCGACGCCCGGCATCCACCGCGTCATAGTGCTTTGTCTGGGCGCGCGCGTACAGAAGCGGATCAATCGCGTCTTCGCCCGATTGGGAAACTAGCGTCAGCCCCGGCAGACGAGGCGATGGCCCATCACAAATTCTTCGCAGGCTACACGCCGCGCAAACTTTTCCCAGCGCAGTGCGCTTCGCCGTCTCGTATCGCTCAACTTCAAGTTGGGCGGACGCGGGCGACGCGGGCGACGCGGGCACCGCGCTCCTGCGTTGCCGCGCGATCTTGTGAAACGCCCAAACACGCGCGCGCGCCCACGGGTGATCCATGATCCACGGCAGCAGAATTCGATCAATTGGGTTGTTGGTCGACGTGTATTGACCAAGTTTTATCAAAATGATCTGCCGGACCCACATTGGGCTTCTTCGGTACAGGGCCGCGGCCAACTCGAAGGACTCTCGCTTGTATTGCTGGTGATCGAGAAAGAATTGCGGGCTGTTGCAGACATTTGCCCACAGATCTTTCGGGACGGCGCAGAACGGAATCCCAATCAGATTTACTTCGATAGACTTTGCCAGGAGCGTGCGCGCAAGAGTGACGGCGGACTCGAGACTGTCTTTGGCGTGAACGTCGTTTCGCGCAGGCACCGAATCGCAGAAGGGATCACTCGCGGAAATATTGACCACCGAAGCGTGGCTTAGCCGCGAAACGATCTCGGAAGTAATCTCCGCACCGGAGAACGGCGCATTCAATTGAACGCGCACCGGGAGCTCCGCTTCCCGGCAGGCATCAAGCCAATGGAAGAGATTCGAAGTGTTTACCGTGTCGGGGGACAGAAATACATCAAGCAGACCCGCCTGTCGCAATGTCGAAGCCGCAGGCGGCGGTGATTCGCAATTCGAGCGAAGTGAAAGCGCGACGCCAAGCGGCGCGATCACGGGTTTTATCTGCAACAAGGCGGAGATGTCGCCGCCGTGCGCCAGCACGTCGATCTTGTCGCAATGAAACACCGTGCGGGCGAGACGAATCCAGCGTTCGATGTCTGCGGAAGGCAATGCGTTTCCCCGTCTCGTGTGGGCCAGCACAATGCCCCGCGCAGGACCAATGCGATCGATATGTTGAGAAGGTTCGAGCACGTTAGAGCGCCTGTCTGCGATTTACGCCGGTATTGTCGCCCGAAGTAATGGCGATTAGCGAATTCGGCTGTCCGATCCGGCAAGCCACATGTCCGCGTTCGCGCCGAGCCTGTCGCGTAGCGGCGCCGTCGCTTCATGCAACGCCTGCAATACATCCGCGGATAGATGCAGTCTTGTGGCGTCGAGATTCGCCGCGAGTTGTTCCGGGCGTCGCGCGCCGACGATTACGCTCGATACGCCGGTTTGCGCCATGACCCACGCAAGCGCGACAGACGACGTTGGCGCTCCGGCGTTCTGGGCAATGCGTTGGATCGCGCGCAGCACCTCAAAAGTTTCGGTCTCGCAGCCCGCTTCGCCGTGACGCGTGCCTTCGCGGAGAGCGGAAAAGTGGCGCGTGCGCCGCCGCGACATCGGAACCTCCTCGGCGCTTGTCCAGCGGCCCGCCAAGAGACCTTGCATCAGCGGCATATAGGCCAGTACGCCGATTCCCCGCTGAAAACATGCGGGCAAGATTTCCAGTTCAATCGCGCGAAACAGCAGGTTGTATCCGAGCTGATTCGAAACGCAATCGCCCGTCGCAAACCATGTTTGCATATCACGCACGCCGAAATTCGAAATGCCGAAGTGGCGAATTTTTCCCGCGCCACGCAATCGTTCCAGCGCACCGGTAACTTCGGAGAACGGCACGTCTCGCGGCGCCCAGTGGACTTGATACAGATCAAGATAATCCGTGCCCAAGCGTGAAAGACTTGCTTCGCAAGCCGCCTCCAGCAAATCAGGCCGGCAATGTGAAGGCCAAACTTTGGACGCTACAAATACTCGTCCGCGCCGCGCACCAAGGGCGCGGCCCAGAACGCGCTCCGATTCGCCCTGGCCATACATCTCCGCGGTATCGAACAGCGTGACGCCTGCGTCCAGCGCGGTATCGACAGTGCGCTGCGCGTCGGCTTCGTCATTTGCACCCCAGTAAGCAGGGTCGCCGATTTGCCATGCGCCAAAGCCGATAGCCGAAACTTCTGGTCCGCTCGCGCCGAGTTGACGATAGATCATGAACTCAGTGTGCGTTAATGGTAAAAGTTTCGCTCTGGTCGCTGGTGCCCGTTTCTTTATCGCGCACGCGCACGCGATAATTGCCTCCGCCGGGAGTCTCGTGCGGAACTGACCACGCGTACTTGCCAGAATTTTTCTTTTTCTTGACGATGGAATCTATTTTTGTGCCGCCATCAAACAGGTCAATCGCCACTTTTCCGCCCAGCGAGCCTTGATTGTTCCATTTGATCTTAAAACTCTCGCCTGCCTGCAACGCGTCGGCAGCGTTGGGGCGTGTTATGGTAACCAGCCTCGGACGCAGGTCCAAGAGGTAATCGATACGGCTATTGTTTTGGAGAAGCGTCGAGTTCACACCAACGTAATTCAACGCGTTAGTTGTGCTGATTTCGGCGAAATCCAAGTTTAGAAGAACAACCAGGTTCAGGGGATTATCAAGCCCGCCGGAGATTGCCGCGCCAAAATTACCATCATCGTCGTTGGTAATGGCTCCGGTGTTCGTTCCCGTGTAGTTGCTGCCGCCCCAAGCGAGCGACCAGAGCACCGTGCCGTCATCCTCTTCGAAAGTCAGTTTGCCCGCGGGAAAGTATGCGTCTGGAATTCGGTTTGTCATCGTAAAGTCTGGTTCGATGTCCGGATTCGTAACCGAGTTGAACACTTCCGTAGTCAGAAGGATTGAGTCACCAGAAAGCCCATTTGCGACGGTCGTGTTGAAATCGAAAATCAATACAGGGTTCGAGCCCGTCGCGTCATAGGCGCGAAGTCGCGACCCGCTCATGACGTTTTGGCCAGGTGAGCGCATGGTCAGTTGGATGGCCTGCGCTGAAGTGTCGCCATAGACGGATGGAACCAACGTCCGAATTTGCATGAGGTGATGGATCGCATGCGACGGCATGGCAACATAGAAAAAGAGAACGGTTAGAACACCCGTGCGAACATGCCTGGACTTCATTGCACCTAAACTCCCGGTTAATCCTTGAAGCACAGCCCGTATTACCAGAACCGATTCTAGGGATCTGGTGGGCGTTGGCGCAAGGACTCGCTTAGCGGTCGCGCAGGCGCGGCAATAACCTGGGGCGCCCCGTGGGTGTTTCAGGCGCGGGGCCCGTCCCGCCACGATCGGGTATCGCCTTGGCGGCATCAGTCGGTGTGGTAACGGGGTCTGTAACCGGCACGCCGACGGTGTCCATCTCCCCGTTGACTTCTTTCAATAGCGCAACCAATTGATCGCGAACACTTTGCCACTGCGTAACGAGGGTGCGCGTATCTGGATTGCTCAAAATGTTGTTGATGGAGTCGATGCCGATCGTGTGTAGCGCGATCGTCTCGCGATAGCGCTCCAATCGGCCGGGCTCGAATCCCAGCGCGTTGTAGTCGATCGTTGCCTGGGAAAACAGCAGCCAGCCATCGCGCACCGCGCCATACGACGTCTTTAGCGCATCAACATCCGCGGGTGTAAGCGGCCGACCCTGAAGCCCCGTGATGGTAGTCGTCAGATTCTGAAGCGCGGTATCCAGCGAGGATGCGGCAAGGCGTATATCCACCACGCCGTTTCGATTCTTGAGCCCGGTGAGCGTGCTGGCGGCCGCGTCTACCTGGGCCTTGGCAGCAGCCATATTGTTCCCCGGCGTGATCGCGTTTACCGCGTTGAGCAAGTTGGTATTGATCGAATCAAAGTTCGATCGCCAGGCCGTGTCGGCGGTTGGCCATTCCCGGTACTTTCCGTAGCATTCCGCCCAACGAACCCCGGCATTGTTCAGCGCGTCCTTAAAGGGCACAACCCTTCCTTCGGCTGCCGCGCGTTGCGCCGCGGCAATGGCAACGCTGGCGGCATCGAGCGCGCGCGTAAGTTCGGGATCCTGCGCATCCTGTCCGCTCAGGCCGCGCTGTGCAAACGCGCAGACTGCAAACAAACATGCGGCAGCCGCGACACCTGGAATTCGCATGATGCAAACACCTCGTTGTACTAGTGACTCAATCCCCCCGAGGGGATATTGGTTGCCATATTCTACCTGTCAAACGGGTCCGTATACACCCTTTGGAATAGGGGAATTCACCGGTTTGTCACCCGTAAACCCTGTGCTATACTCGGAGAAGCATTCATCGGGTGCTATTGTTCGTGTTCAGCCGTCCTTCGGGAAACGTACTCGGGGCGAAACGGCTTCGCGCCGCTCGCGCTGCATATGTTGGACGGCAACCGCATACGCTGCCTGTGGCGTACAGCAGTTACCAATGTTGGGTCTGGGGATCCATGCATGCTTATTTGGGGAGGGACTACCGTTGAAGAAGAAATTGGGCTTTACGTTGATTGAATTGTTGGTCGTTATTGCGATCATCGGGATCTTGGCGGCGATTTTGTTACCGGCGCTTGCCAGAGCCCGCGAGTCGGCTCGTCGCGCTTCTTGCCAGAACAACTTGAAACAGATGGGTATCATCTTCAAGATGTACACTGGCGAATCCAAACGTGAGCTTTTCCCGCCGAAAACGATTCTGGCCAAGGACACCGAGTTGCCCTACCAGGTCGGCGACCTACCGAGTTTTGCCCCAGAGATGGTGCATTTGTACCCGGAATACTTGACGGACGCGAACGTCATGATTTGTCCGTCAGACCCGGTTGGTGCGGATACACTTCTGGACGCCGAGGGCGATCCCGCCGAGATTTGGGTAGACTCCGTGACTGGCAATATCGACGTGGTGCGTTTTAGCGCCGAAGGCGACGAATCGTACGGCTACTTCGGTTTCGCGATTCCAAATAACTCCTGGCTCCAGGGTTGGGCGCAGCCTCTTGACGCTGCGGCGGCAATGTTGCCGATTTTCGAGAACCCGGACGCTGATTTCGAGATCACGCACCCGACGCTCGGTGTGTTGAAAGTTGGACGCCTGCGTGAAGGTATCGAGCGCTTCTTCATTACGGATATCAATGACCCGACCCGCTCGACTCAGTCACAATCCACTATCGCAACGATGTTTGATGTCGTGAGCCCGATTATATCGAACTACAATCACATTCCCGGCGGGTCGAATATTCTGTACATGGACGGACACGTCGAATTTCTTAAGTACCCGTCTGACAAGTTCCCGGTATCGTCAGAATTCGCAACGTTTGCCGGTCTGTTAGGCTAACACGTAATCCAAAACAAGAAGCCGGGCGCAACCTTTAGCGAGGTTGCGCCCGGCTCTTTACATCGTATTGACTAACCCGCGAGTTCTTTCGCCTTCGCGAGCGGCGCGTCATAGACCGGTTCTTGCGCGACTTCTGGAACATACTCCGCGTACTGCACCACGCCATTTCCGTCCACGACGAAAACGCTGCGCTGCTCGAGCCGAAGTTCCTTGATATGGGTTCCGTACGCGTTTCCAAAATTCATGTCCCGGTGGTCCGACAATGAAATGACGGACGTAACGCCCGCGCTGCCACACCAACGCTTCTGCGCGAAAGGCAGATCCGCGCTGACGGTATAGCACACGACCTTGTCGCCGAGCTTGCCGATTTCTTCGCTGAACCTACGCGTCTGAATGTCGCAAACCGGCGTGTCCAGTGATGGCACCACGCTGATAACCCGCACCTTGCCCGCATCCGTGGCCAGCGTCACCGGCGACAAATCGTTCGCCAGCAACGTGAAATCCGGTGCCTTGTCGCCGACGGCAACTTTCTTGCCCAAGACGGTCAGCGGATTTCCCTTAAACGTCAATTCTCCCGTACGCTCCTGCATGAGATTCTCTCCCGAAAAATAGTTGTTAGGTTGCACCTAGTACCAAAACTTACCCCAAAAAGGCGAGCAATACAATTACACCCAAGACGATACGGTATATTCCAAAGGCGGTAAAATCATGTTTCTGAATGTACCGCATCAGAAAAGCAACGGAAAGATAGGCCGTGATGAAAGAGACTACAGACCCCAATAAAATCAGCCGCCATTGCTCCCCTGTAAAGCCGAGGCCGTTCTTGACGATGGTGTAGGTGCACGCCCCGCACATGGTCGGAATTGCAAGGAAAAAGGAGAACTCCGCCGCCGCGGCCCGCGAAGTCCCAAGGATCATCGCGCCGATGATGGTCGCCGCCGACCGCGAGGTGCCCGGAAAGAGCGCCAGACACTGAAAAAAACCGATCGCGATAGACGTGCGCAGGGGAACTTCGTGGACCGTCTCGAACCGCGTGGTGTGCTTTCGCCGCTCCAGGTAGATCAGAATCAGGCCCCCAACCACCAACGCGATAGCAACGGGAATTGGCGCAAACAGGTATTCTTCGATAATGTCATCAAACAGCAGGGCCATCACAACCGCGGGCACAACCGCGGCGCCAATATTGAACCAAAGCCCCAGGGTGCGGGTTCGGTGCTCTACCCCTTGTGAAAACGGCCATAATCTGCGCCAGAAATATACGGCTACAGACGCGATGGCCGGCAGTTGAATCATTACGATGAAGGCGTCGCTAAACGATGAGTCTCCCGAAGGCCCCAATGGCAGGTAGTTCTCAACCAGAATCAGATGCCCGGTGCTGCTAATCGGCAGGAATTCGGTAAGTCCTTCGACGACCGCCAATATGATGGCGTTCACATAAATCAAACGTCAGACCTCACAGTAGGCGGCAACCCGGATAGAGCCAGAGTGTACCACGTTGAAGACGGTGCGTTCACGCAAAACGCGTTGATCGCGGTCCGCCGCAAATGCGACAGGGTAGAAGCCAATTCACAGCCCTACTTGAACGGAAGGTCGGGAGCGTCCCCGTAAAGATACTCTTCAGGATCGGGCGGTTCCCATCGATAGATCCTCAGGTCGCAACACTCCGACGCGTTGAATTTCACCCCCTCTTTTTCAAGCAATACGCGTTGCAGGGCAGGGCGGTCCACATCGCCGCGCGCGCTGATTCCTCCCTTGTGGTTTATCACGCGTTGCCACGGTACGCGCTTGTTCTCGCTCATTCGCATTGCGAACCCCACCGCGCGCGCCGCCCGCGGCATGCCCAGGATGGCCGCGATTTGACCATACGTCATGACCCGCCCCTTCGGGATCGCGCGCACGACACGATATACCGCATTGTAGAATGCTATTGGCAATTCACGGGGCATGAATTAAACCTCCCCTTTTCGAACGCAGGCCACGATGCGCCCATTCGCCATCGCTTCAAGCGAAGGCGCGGCAGACTTGCACCTTTCTTCCGCGAAGGGACAACGAGGGTGGAATGCGCAGCCCGAAGGCGGATTCAACGGTGAAGGCGGATCGCCGCGCAACAGCAACGCCGCCCGGTCACGTCGCCGCGAGGGATCCGGTCTTGGAATTGCCTCGATCAGCGCGCGGGTGTAGGGGTGCACGGGCGCGTTGTATACCTGCTCCGCCTCTCCCAACTCCACGATCTTTCCCAGATACATGACGGCGATACGATCCGAAAGATGTTTCACCACCCCCAGATCATGCGATATCAACAGCATAGTGAGCTGTTCTTCCCGGCAAAGATCGGAAATGAGGTTCAATATCTGCGCCTGCACGGATACGTCCAGCGCGGAAACCGGTTCATCGGCAATAATCAGTTTCGGTTTCAACGCCAGCGCGCGCGCGATCGCGATGCGCTGGCGTTGCCCGCCGGAAAACTCATGAGGATATTTCCGCATCCATTTTGGCGCGAGCCCAACGCGTTCCATCAAAGCGCCAACGTGGCTGGCCGTGTCCGCACGTCCGACGCGACCATGAAAGCGCAATGGCTCGGCCAAGGTGTCGAGAATGGTCATTCGCGGATTCAGCGACGCATAGGGATCCTGAAACACCATCTGTATATTGGGACGGACCGCGCGCAGCGCGTTACGCGACAGTGAAGCGAGGTCTGTGCCTTCAAACCGAATTTCACCGCGCGTGACGGGTGTCAGCCGCACGATGCTGCGCGCCAAGGTTGATTTGCCACATCCGGATTCACCCACAAGCCCGACGACCTCACCCTCGCCCACGGCAAGGTTTACACCGTCAACCGCGCGCACGATACCGTGCGGCGGCGCGGGGAAGTGCACCGCGACGTTTGCGAGTTCGAGCATAGGGTTGCTCATGTGATTACACCCGATTGCACACGCACGCACGCGCTCCAATGCGCTGGCGCCACTTCGTTCAGGGAGATCGCCGGCGAAACGCATTCCGGCGCGGCATACTCGCAACGCGGCGCGAAGGGACAACCCGTGAAAGACTGCGTAAGATCGGGCGGCGATCCCGCGATGGTATGCAGTTGCGTCCCCTTTTTCTGCGTTGCGGGTATCGATGCCAGCAACGCGCGGGTATACGGGTGCTTGGGTGCGGCAAACAATGCCGTAGTCGCGGCGGATTCCACAATCCGGCCGGCATACATCACGTGCACGCGATCGCAGGACTCCGCGATCACGCCCAGATCGTGTGTCACCAAAATCACCGCCATCCGCAACTCGCCTTGCATGCGCTTCATCAACTCGAGAATCTGCGCCTGCACCGTAACGTCGAGCGCCGTGGTCGGTTCGTCGGCGATAAGCAACTCTGGATTGGTAATCAGCGCGATTGCAATCATCACGCGTTGGCGCATGCCTCCTGAAAACTGGTGCGGAAACGCCCGCATCCGCCGTTCGGCATCCTGTATCCCGACGCGTTGCAACATATCCACCGCGCGCGCGAAAGCGACCTTGCGCGAAACGCCGTCGTGAATGCGCAAGGGCTCCATGATCTGATCGCCAATCCGATGAAACGGATTCAGCGCAGTCATCGGATCCTGAAAGATCATGCTGATGCGTTTGCCGCGAACTGCGCGCCGTTCTGCCTTTGTGCACGACAGCAAATCCAAATCGCCAAAGCGAGCAACGCCACTCTCGATGCGGCCCGGCGGCGAAGGAACCAACCCCAGCAGGGAGAGGTTCGCAACCGATTTTCCGGAGCCCGATTCCCCGACGATGCCGAGCATTTCCCCTTTTTCGACGGAGAAAGACACGCCATCGACCGCGCGCACGATCCCCGCGCGCGTGTGGAAATAGGTGCGAAGGTCCTTGACGTCAAGCAACGGCATAGAATCGGTTTCTCACGGTTGCACTCAAGCGGAACCGGTCGGTGTTTCGGAAGGCGGCGTCTCCAGGACTTCCATCATTAGCGCGCGAAACAACTCGCGAAGATACTGCGGGTAATAATCGAAGGCATCCGCCATCACAAAAAACGGCGAGCGCGTTTGCGCGGTGACGCGGCTGCCTTTGCCGTGGGCCTCGACGCGAATCGTCAGCGAGGACTTCGGGCTTATTGGCCAAGTCTTGGGTTTAATCTTGGTGCGAATCTCGCCTGCTTGCGCGTCCACCGTCGTATTCACATATGAATACAACGTCTGCCCCTTGTCCAGCACGCGAACAAGGGCCGCGAGTGTATCTTCCTTCGACGCCAGAAACGTCGCAAAGTCTTGCCGTTCGACAGTCATCTTGTGTCTATTGCTCCGGTCTTGAGTTCATCAGTCTTTAGAAATACGCGGATCGAGCGCATCGCGAAGACCATCGCCAAGGAAGTTCAAAGAAAAAAGCGTCAGCGACAGAAACACGCTCGGGAAAATGAGAAGCCATGGAAACTCTTCCATGACTTTTGCGCCGTCTTGAATGAGAACCCCCCAGGAACTCATGGGCGGTTGCACGCCGAGACCAAGAAAACTTACCAAGGCCTCCAACAGCATCACCTGGGGAATCGTCAATGTCGTGTAGACAATGATTGGGCCAAGCGCGTTGGGGATGAGATGGCGCAGGATGATGCGCCGGCGGCTCAGACCCATTACGTATGCCGCCTCGACAAACTCCTTGTTGCGAAGCGATACAACCTGTCCGCGCACGATTCGCGCCATCGTGAGCCATTCAATCGCGCCGATGGCGAGGAAGAGCAGGATGATGCTCTTGCCTAGATAGACAGTCAGAATGATCACCACGATCGTAAATGGCAGCGTGTAAAGGATGTCTACGATACGCATCATCGCGGCGTCCACGCGCCCGCCTGCAAAGCCTGAAACCGCGCCATACAGCACGCCGATGGTTAAGGAAACCGCCGTGGCGCAGAACCCCACCAAAAGCGAGATCCTTCCACCATATAGAATGCGCGTCAAAACGTCGCGGCCAAGCGTGTCGGTGCCGAACCAGTTCTTTCCACTCGGCGGTTGCGCGCCAAGCGAACGATCCTGGGTTTCGTAGGAATAGGGGGAAACCAGTGGTCCCGCCACAACGACGCAAAGGATGAGCAACAACGTAAAGAGCGCGAAAGTTGCGAGATGGTTCTTGCGCAACCGCCGCCAGGCATCTCCCCATAGCGACGTGCCGGCTTCCAGTGTTCTGATTGCGTCAGTCATATCGCACTCGCGGATCCAGCCACGCCTGCGCGATGTCTACAAGGAGATTGAACACAAGAATCAGCACTGCGTAGAACAGCACCGCGCCCAGCAGC
>CALEZK010000311.1 GCA_937928585.1 uncultured bacterium
TGCCTCTCTCGGTCCAACGCGCAGGGGTCGAACCGCTCACGACAATCTCGTCATTCGGGAGAATTGTAATTCCCCAAGGATTGATCAGGTTACGCCACTGCGCAAGGGACTCACCGTTCTGATTAAAAACCTGAATACGGCAGTTATTTCGCTCGCAGACGTACAATAACCCTTTCGAGTCAATCGCTATCGCATGGGGTTGGCTCAGATCGCCCGCGCCAACTCCGAGTTGTCCCCAGCTCTTGATAAACTTTCCGTTGTTGTCATAGTGGACGATGCGGTTGTTGCCGTATCCATCGGTAACGAATACATCGCCGTTCTCGGCAATCGCCATGTCCGTGGGCATATTGAGGTGGGATTCGTCGCGACCGGGCACGTCCGGTGTTCCGAGTGTAAGCAGAAGTTCGCCCTTATCCGTGAATTTGCGAACAATATGCCTGCCATAGTCCGCGCACCACACATTGCCATCACGATCGACACGTATAAAATGCGGGCGCTTAAATAGTCCCGAACCCCAACCAAAGAGATACGATCCGGTCTTCGCGTCATACACCTGTACAGGCGATTCGGCCATGTTAAGAATCCAGACGCGATCCTGTTTGTCCACTGCCACGCCGGTAACAACGTACCAATCACTTCCGGCTGGCTTCTGTGGCCAATCGGAAACCAGCTCGTAACCGGCCGCTAGATTTATTTTCGGATACTGCGCGTACGCGTCGTGACAGCAAGTCAATGTCATAACGGCAATCGCGGTCAGGTACGGTAGTCTCATTCGTAGTCCTTCTTTATATTATCGAGCGCGCCGTTCCAAACTTCGAAGCGTCGCCCCTTTCGCTCTCCATCTCTAAAGAATGCCACAGTCGTCATCACGCTGTAATCCAGAAAGCGAAGATCGGCACGATCCAACTGACCCAGCTCATGTATGCGGCGCCAGGTGCCGGAGTTGATGTAGAACTGTTCTCGTTCGTCTTTTGTGCGACTTATCGGGATCACCTCATGGTGGTGCGTGTGTCCATACACGACGAACCGTGCGCTTCCGTCAACGATCGCGGGCTCCGCCAGGGCAAATTGGGAATAACTTTCGCGGGGGATCAGCCATTCCATCACCGGGTGTTGCGCGACGCGCGCGGCTCTTCCCAGCCCGATTATTCCGCCAAGCTTCAGCAAACCTTGCAGCCAGTCGATTCTCTCCAATGTAAAGGGCGTGTCGTGACTCTTAACAAATGGAAGATTTAAGAACTCGCGGGCGAGTTCATTCCATGTTTCTGCAATTTGATCGCGCAATGCGGAGTCTTCGCAGGTTCGCAACAGCAAGCCATGAATCCAGCCGGGAATTGAGCTGAGCGGTCGCACATTGTCTATTTCACGCAGTGCTTGAATACACGACGAACTAAGCTGGGCGCCAAATCTATCCGTTACCTGCTGATAGAACTTGCACACCAACTCGATAACAATTGCATCGCCAACCGAAGCTGTCGCCCGGTTGCCGTGGAAATTCAGCGAGTCGTATTCGTCCCCGTGGCGCGCAACAACCTCGTGCGCGCGTAGCGCATTGCTAAGCACGGGTATGTCGCCTGGATTGTGCGGAAACGGCTGTGCGGGATTGTTATGAAGCCCCATCACTTCTTTGAGTCGACGGCGGACCGGGTTGAATTCTTTTCCCGGCAAATGAAGAAACCAATCATGGTTTCCAACAATGTAGTGAATACGGACGTTTACCCTTTGTCGTTTTCGGGAAGGTTTGCCGCCTTGTGCTGCCGGGATGGTGAAGTTCGTGCCGATTTTTCGCAGCGTTTCCAGCGACGGGGCATTATTCGCGATTACGGCCTCAGTGACTTGTGAAACTCGCTCTCTAAATAGGGGATCGCTTGGTGCCGACCAAGGCCGAACAGGGCCATTGAGCCACGTCGAGGAACGCACGAGATCTAAAATGTCGCCCAGCAAAACCAAATCGATAGTCGACACAGGACGGTACACCGATGCATTCGAACGTCTCGTGGCTTCGCGCCACGAAGCCGCAACGGCTAAGTCGCCGAGCAACTCGCGAAACAGTTCGAAGGCCCCAGGGCTTAACGTTCTGCCCAGGGTGTCGTCGCAAAAGTGCAAATCGCTAATGATGACGAGCATCTGGCTACGGTAGCACGCAATACTATACAGGACAAGACCGCGTATGGCTTGCTTGCCCTATCGCGATTTCAAGGAATACTGCATCTTTGTTGTGATGTGCTGCAGATAAAGCAGATCTTGGATAGCTTCTAGAGGATGGCACCGTTTCCTGCGCGTTCGCCGCGCTCGTACACCACGTGCGCCCGGCCTACCAGCAGCGGATCAATTGGCCCGATATTGGCCGCGTCCTTCTTGCCATAGGGCAGGCGGTGGAGAACGTAGCGCATCGCGTTCAACCGTGCGCGCTTCTTGCAGTCGGACTTGATCACCGTCCACGGCGCGTCGGCGGTGTCGGTTTCGAAAAACATTGCCTCCTTGGCCTTGGTGTATTCGCTCCACTTGTCGAGCGAGGCCAGGTCGACGGGGCTGAGCTTCCACTGCTTAAGTGGGTGCTGCTCGCGCTCTTTGAAACGGCGACGCTGCTCAGCGCGGCTGACAGAAAACCAGAACTTGATGAGGTGAATGCCGCTCGTCACCAGATGCCGCTCGAACTCCGGACATTGACGCATAAATGCGTTGTACTGCTCGTCGGTGCAAAAGCCCATCACGCGCTCCACGCCGGCGCGGTTGTACCACGAACGGTCGAAAAG
>CALEZK010000312.1 GCA_937928585.1 uncultured bacterium
GGATGGGGGATGCGCTTCAGTTCCTGCCACCCGTCCCATGCGTCTTTGTTGTTGTCCCAGCGCTTCAGAAATCGCTGGACGCGGGCAGTATCTGCCGTAAGCAGGGTGGAGTCACCCTCGGGATTGTGCGAAATCCGCAGGAGATGCTTCTCCCGCCGTTGTTTCACCCAACTGGAACTCATGCCGCGCATGCGGAATGTGTCACCCTCTACCTCGATCATGTAGAAGAAATGAATTGGCCGGGTGAAGGCAAGTTCAGGGCATTTCTCCTCTGTCGCATCGTCTACTTCCTTAATGGTGAGATCGAGATAGATTTTCTCGTCGAGTGAAGAGAGATGGCCGGAGAGCGCAACTCGCGCCTCCTTTGACGAAAATAAGATCGTGTATTCGTTATCAGAATCAGCGGCAGGCAAGAACTGGACGTAATCCGCGTTGGATTCGTCGCCGCTCCATGTCCCTTCCAGTTGGGGAAGGTAAACAACATCTTTTTCTGTGTAGATTGGATTGAGGGAAGTAACTACGCAGCCTTGTAACGCGAGGAAAGATAGGAGGAGCAGAACATTCCGCAAGACTTTCATGACCCGTCTCCTGGTTGGACACGCTCGGGAATTCCAGATTACTCCAGCACTTCCGGATTTACACAATTGGGAGGACGTTCACCACGGAGACGTGCCACAATATTGGTGGCGGCAATCGTCGCCATTTTTGCGCGCGTTTCCAGCGTGGCACTTCCCAGGTGTGGCGCAATAACGGCGTTCTCGCAGGTGTACAAGCCTTCATGAATCACGGGCTCGTTTTCGTATACGTCCAATCCCGCCCCTGCGATATCTCCGAGTTGCAGGGCTTTGACCAGCGCTGCTTCATCGACCACGGGCCCGCGGGACGTATTGATCAAGTAGGCGGATTTTTTCATCGCCCCGAACTCCGCCGCGCCAAACGCATGCGTTGTTTCCGGTGTGAGGGGGCAATGAATGCTGATGAAGTCGGACTCGGCGAGAAGCGTTGGTTTGTCCACAAAGTGTGCCGACAACGTGCCTTCGGTTGCGGCATCCAGTCTGGTGCGGTTCGTGTACAGCACGCGCATGCCAAACCCCTGCGCGCGCCTTACAACTGCCTGGCCGATTCTCCCCATGCCAAATATGCCCAGCGTCTTTCCGAATACATCGGCGCCTAGCAATTGCATGGGAGCCCAGCCCGGCCAGGAATTGGATCGGACCATGCGCTCACCTTCTCCGAGACGGCGCGACACCGCAAGCATTAGCGCGAAAGTAAGATCCGCGGTGGTTTCGGTCAGCACACCTGGCGTATTTGTCACCGGTATCTTTCGGGCCGTCGCCGCAGGCACATCGATGTTGTTGTAACCCACCGCAAAGTTCGCGACGATCTTCAACTGGGGCCCCGCAGCATCGAGCACAGCGCCATCAATTCGATCCGTGAGGATTGGCAGCACCGCGTCCACGCCCTTGACGGCGGCCAGCAGTTCCTCCCGCGAGATGATCCGGTCTTCAGCAAAAACGGTCACGTTTTCCTTGCCAAACGTGTCGTACAGCAAATTCAAACCTGCATCTGGCACCTGGCGTGCGACAAAAACTCGAGACATGGCGTGACTCCGAATATGCTGACCTTGACGAAACCGATTACTATCGATTGGCGAGAATACATCGAACTACGCCCAGATGTCATGCTGGAGAAGCCGGTAATCGAAGGAACTCGGATTGCGGTGGAAATGTTACGGGACGAGCTTGGCGTTTCCATCGGTCTCGACAGGACGGTAAGTCTTTTTTCAGCGCTGACTCGACAGCGTCACACTTCGAAGTATGGGTGCCAATCCCGAAGCTGTCGCGTAAAACCTAAACCCGCCGCCACGCCGCGTCCAGCGTTCTCTTCGAGCCCGCAATCACCGCCTCGGCGTCTTCTCCCTGCATCGGTTTTACCTCAAAACTCAGCACGCGACGCACCGTCGTTGACAAATACCCGCTTGCGAGCAGCGCGCGCAAGTATTCCGTCAATTCCGCGATATCGTTTCGTCCGCCGGGAGCGCCGAAACGGGGGTGATTGTCGCCATACGCGGGGTGCGTAGGATCGTCCATTGCGCAATTGCCGATGTGCGCATGCACAAGATGCGCGCCGGCCGTCGCGATGGCTTCCGCCGACGCCTCAAATTGTAGCGGCAGATGGCTGAGGTCGAGCATGATGCCGAAATCTGGGTACTCTTTACGCACTTCTTTCGATACCACAACGGCATCTGCATTCGGTCCAATCAGACAGTTCTTGCCGAATGGCACTTGATCAAAGGTTTCCAATACCAGCGGCATGCCCTTCGACTTGGCATATCCGGCAAGCTGCTTCAGCGAATCTATCAACAGCAGCATGGCGCCTTCGGTGTCGCCCGTCGCCTTTCCGCTAAGCACAGCCACGCCTTTGCACCCTAGCTCCTCCGCTTGATCGACTCCCGCTTTGACGGCATCAATCGCTTTTCGACGCTCC
>CALEZK010000313.1 GCA_937928585.1 uncultured bacterium
GCCGTGACCCTCGCATTGCTCGTACGGAAACCCCGAGCGCTCGCAACCGCTACTGTCTACTTCGCCGCGATCGGAATCTGCTTTCTTCCATGGCTGCCGAACTTTCTATGGCATTTCAAAACTCAGGGCAGCGGTCCACAAAATCCCAAACCGGATTCAAATATCGCGGCATCGTTTTATGACTACGCCAACGGCCTGTTCAACCACGGCCAGACGGAATCGACCGTCGCGCGAATCGTCACAGCGGCGTTCTTCATGACCATGCTTGCCGCAACCATTCAGTTTGTTGTAGTGCTGCGTCGCGCCGAACCGCACGAACGCAAATGGCATTGGACGCTCGCCATAATCATGCTCGCGTGGCTTCTGGCGCCTTTCACCTTCGCATACATCAAGTCGGTGTACTCAGCATCTGTTTTCACGCATCGCAACCTCACCATTTCGCTTCCGGCTGTGTACCTCATCGCGGCGCGCGGCATGCTCGCGATTCCTCTCCCCAAATTCGGCCGCACGGCCTTGGTCGCGGCAATCGCCATGCTCGCGTTCACGCGACTGGCAACATCAGGCTACTACGCGGCCCCGCACAAAGATCAGCTGAGAGAAGCCAGCCTACATCCGCGCACAGGAGCCCAAGTCTCCAAACGCAATGTCGGTCGTCTATTCGCACCTGCCCTTTACCTTCGACTATTATCTGCGACGAACGGGCTCAGGGCTTCGGGCTGATTTGGTTGCAGGGCGCGCCGAACATATACCCGGTATGCGCGACCTCATAAAGGATCGCGCTCCCGCTAAAGTTTTCTACGTGTGCACGGAACCCTACCCCGAGAATCCGTTCGTGGATTTCCGCAACACAGAACTTGCGGTAACCGGTATTCAACAGTTTTTGCGCGTCCATGTGATTGAAATCACGCCGCGCACTTAGCATGAAGGAGTGTTATGAGCGCACTGGTACTCGATGGGAAGGCTCTCGCCAAACAGACGGAACTGGAATTGGCAAAGCGCGTAAGCGCCATCAAGTCCAAACGGGGCCACACGCCAATCCTCGCCACGATTCTCGTTGGAGCGGATCCTGCCTCGGCCACCTACGTACGCATGAAAGGCAACGCGTGCGAACGCGTCGGCATGCAGTCCCGCAAGGTTACACTTTCCGAAGATACAACCACCGAGATGCTGCTCGCCGAGATCGACGCGTTAAACGCCGATCCGCACGTCCATGGCATCTTGTTACAGCACCCGGTTCCAAAACAGATTGACGAGCGCGCCTGCTTCGATCGAATCGCAATCGAGAAGGATGTGGACGGCGTAACCTGCCTCGGGTTTGGCCGCATGGCGATGAAGGAACCCGCATACGGTTCCGCAACGCCGGCGGGCATCATGCGATTGCTCAATCACTACAAGGTGTCTCTGAGCGGCAAGCATGCCGTGGTGCTGGGCCGTAGTCCCATCCTCGGCAAACCCATGGCATTCATGTTGCTCAACGCCGACGCGACTGTCACCATCTGCCACTCGCGCACAAAGAGCATCGAAGACATCGTCCACAGCGCGGACGTGGTCGTTGGCGCGGTGGGCATTCCCGAGTTCGTGAAAGGCCCATGGATAAAGGACGGCGCCGTAGTAGTCGATGCCGGATATCACCCTCCGGGTGTCGGCGATATCGAACTCTCGGCTGTTGTCGATCGCGTCAGCGCGTACACGCCGGTCCCCGGCGGCGTCGGCCCGATGACCATCGCCACCTTAATCGCACAAACCGTCGAGGCCGCGGAGCGCTAGCCGACCCCGCGTTTCGAACGCAAGCGAGATATCTGCTTCGGCAACGCGGGACTTTGTCCGCAACAGGAAGCCGTGCCTTCAAAGTCAGCAGGAATTTCCAAAGCGCGAAGCAGCTTCTGCGCGCTAATTCGAATGTTCCTTCGCGGCTTTGCGCTCTTTCTTTTGTTCTTTCTCTAACAGTTTCAATGTTTTCTTATCACCGCGAATCGCAATAAAAAGTTCGCCTACCTGTTCGACATACATGTCATTCGGAAAGCCACCGCCGAAGCGTGATACATAGCAAGCCTCCGGCGCACGCCGAGCGGACCAGGCAATCAACGCCATCGCGCTCGGACTCGGTTGTGTCTCTTCCCAAGCGCCTGCGTCAATGCGTCGATTCGTGTGCCATTGCACCATCAGCGCAAGATCGCGGTCCCCTTCAAAAAAGATATCCCGACCGTCCGGTGTCAATTCCAGGACGCGCCTGGCTACCGCCTCGCTCTCTCCCCACGTCACGTATCCCGGTGGTTGCGAGTCATTCAACAGCCGCAATCCGCCCCCTGCTATGTATGGACCGATTAACCAGGCGGAAGGCACGGGATACACGCCAGGCCCAATCGGTGTGCCAGTGCCCATGAGGCCAGCGCTGGGCATCACCGCCAACAATGCAAACGCGGCGATGCGCCGTGCCGAAACGGGTGTCGCGAGGTACCGCGCGAACAATCCGCCCGCCAAAATCGCCCAAATATGGATTGAATGCGTGTAAAAGCGTCCGCCATACCCAAACAACATCGGCAAGCTCGCGACAATTATCGCCAGAAGTATCTGCGTGCGTCGTTCGCGCCAGCGCAATCCGCGAAACGACCGAATCATCAACACCAGGAGGGTAAAACTGACGAATTGAAGCCACGTAAGTTTGTAAAACCACAACAAACCGTCGGGTATTGCGCCGTAGATGCCCAACTCGAGCGGATGCGAAAACGAATCGCGAAAAACATACAAACGCCCATACCACGGAAGCGCGGCGAGCAAGGTTATGGCTGTAAGCGCGAAGAACTGCGGCAGGTAGCGCCGGTTCAAAAGGGAGAATATCGCAAGCGCGCCAAACGCAATGCTCGGCACGCCAAGATGCGTATACACAATCGTTACCGCAAGCAATGTCGCGATAATCCATCGCCCGGAGAGAAAGAACACAATCAACACGCTGAGAATCGATGTCGACAATACACTTGGCGTGCCCATCACGGATGTAAAGACTAGCGAGTAGTCCGTGCCGACAATCAAGAGCGCGGCAAATGCGCGGCGCGCGTCGAACATCCACCGCGCGAGATACCAAGTCGAAAAAAAGGTGAATGGCAGCGCCAGCGTCTCCACCCAGCGGAATGCGGCAATGAAATCGCCGTTGCAAACCCAAGCCGCTCCGGCCAGCAAAAGATGAAACAAGGGCGGATACAAGTGCGCCCTGCCCAGCGGCGCAAACTGCCAATCGTCCCACCAGGGAATATGACCAAGCTCGGTAATACGACGCGCAACCATCAGGTGGTAAAGCGAATCGGGCGGAATGGGATCGACCGAGTTTCGACCAATCAGGAACAACACCCCCACACCCGCAATAAGCGCAATCGATACGCGGTCCAAGCGTTCCAGCGGAAACCAAAGCGATCGGCCAAACCAGGCCGGTTCAGCAGGTTCATCCGGGTCTTGGCGCAGCTTCCGCGTCAACCACCAAATCAGCGCGAAAACCGGCACGCCCCAAGCCCAGCGCAGAATTTCTATGGCAAGATCTGGCGAACTCATATTCAGCCAAACGCGCGTAACGTCAGTGCGCCGCGCACGATAAATAGCGCAAGGCGTCTCCGGCGGCGATGCACGCCGGAGACGCCTTGGAAAACCGTGGCTTGTGCGTCGTCATACCCTCAGGAAAATCTTCTTGTGGTACATCCAACGCACAATGAGTATCGATATCGCGAGTGCAACAACTGCCACCAGCATGTCTCCGTAGCGGCCCGCTGCATCTTCGATAGGCCCGCCGACAAATCGGCGCGCAATCGCCTGATAATCGAGAATATTGGTCGACATGTAGATCGTCAATGGATTCATCCCGATCCACATGAACATCGGCGTCCACTTTTGAAACTTCAAAACGTCGATGACATAGATGAAAGCGCCCAGCAGCATGAAACTGTAGCCGCCCGCCACAAGCACATAGGTTGTAGTCCAAAGTCGCTTGATGATTGGGTACCCACCGTAGTACCCCCAAATATACCCCACTATCGTCATCAGCGCGCCCGCGGCGATGAGATACATGACCTTCTGTTGCAGGGCATATTTCTTGTTCTGCAGAAAAAACGCCACAAACACGCCCAAGAGACAGGTCGTTATCGCCGGCGGCGTCGTCGCAAGGCTCTCCGGATCCGATCCCCCATATGGCGGAATCTTCGAATCGATGTAATGAATGATGTTCTTGCCGCGCTCCCAGGAATGCTCTTCCTGGCCCGGCGCTGTCACAAACGTTAGCGCAGCCCAGTACACAACCGTGATCAGCACAAACGCCGCAATCAAACCTTTCAGCTCAAAATTCAGAAATAGAACGCTCGTGAACAGATAGCAAAGCGCGAGACGCTGCAGCACGCCGCAAAGCTCGTTCTCGTCCCAGCTCCAATATTGAAGTACGCCGTCTTTTACGTCCCAAAGCTTGGCCATGCCTTCGTCATAAAACACACCCAACAGAAACATGAGTATGAACCGGTTGATGACGCGACGATAGGCCGCCACTTTTCCCTCGGTCTGCACCAGCTTCTGCAAGGAAAAAACGAGGGAAATACCGATAATGAAGATGAACATCGGGAAAATAAGGTCGTAAAACACGAACCCTTCCCAACTCCGATGCTTGAACTGGTTCGCGAAGAATCCCGGGACGCCCGTCTCGCCAATCGACTTGAAAGCGTCGTGTAATGAATCGGAACCGATGATCCAGAACATCGTAAACCCGCGAAGTACGTCCAACGCGAGCATGCGCGACGATTCCTTCGCTGCGGGTTGCGCGGCCGAAACCGGTGGCACGGAACGCACAGTGGTTGCGTTGCTCATAAGTTAATCTCTCCCCAAAACAAAAAGGGTACCGATCACACCAAGCCGATTGCAATCACGCGACGAATTACACCCGTTGCTCGCCCAATCCACCGGGAGGGCGGTCGTCCCCGACCGCTTCTTGATAGCTCGCCTGACTTGCCGGGACGCGCTTGTGGACAACCGTTTCATCAAAGCTCGACTGGCGGCGCAACCCTTGGTCCCGCGTGATCAGGTAAGCGTGTCAGCATCCGCAACTCTTCATAGGTGCGGTACCCCACCTCCGCCGCCACGATCACCCCGTTTCGATCAATCACGAACAACGTTGGCAAAGCCTGCACCGTGCCGAAAGGCTCGGGGAAATCGCTGTCAATGGCCGCCATCTTATAGGCAGTCGGCTCGTCCTCCAGGAATTCCTCCAGCTCATCTTCTCCGTCCGTGCTCAACCCAAGTACGACCACACCCTCTTTCTCGTATTCCTGCGCGAGTTCACTCAAATGCGGAATGGCCTCGATACACGGCGGACACCAGGTGGCCCATACATCCACAAATACCATCTTCCCCTTCAAGTCGGAAAGGCGAACTTCGGATCCGTCGATCGTCGTCACGGTGAAATCCGGCGCGACCACGCCCTCCCACGACCGAATGTCACCCGACCCAAGATTACCGACGACGGAAACAGCGGCGAGGACACTGGCCACCAGAGCACCCGCCGACAGGCTGATCCCGCAGGCTGTCCGGAACCGGGACTCCGTCCGCCGGTTCATCGCGATAATGCCGAGCACAATTCCCATGGGCCCGCAAATTAATCCAAGAAGACAAGTTGATCCGAGTAATCCCAGAATGCCAAGCCCCACGCTCCACACGCTCAGATTCTCTGGCAGTGCGGCCGTTGGGGAAACAGGTCTACGCCCGGTTACATCAACAGGCGGGGGAAGCGTGTTTGCCATTGGCGACCTCTTTATAGCTAAATGACGCGCGGTCGATTCTACAGGATCCGGTCCAGCCGCGGAGTCAGGGGAGTCCACGTGTCCATACGCCTGCGAAATCTCGATACGATCGCGCCATTGATGACGTGCATTGTAATGTTCCTCTTTTTCTCGTTCATCTCAGAGTCTTTTCTGACGCGTGAAAACCTGATCAACATCCTCCGGCAGAACTCCGCGCTCGCAATCATGGCTGTCGGCGTCACCTTCGTACTGCTCACGGGAGAAATCGATCTCAGCATCGAGGCCATGGCAATTCTCGCAGGCGTCGTCACCGCCTCCTTGTTCAACGTCATGCTCGCGGGAACCTCTACTCTCGCCGCGCAAATGGCCCCCATAGCCGCCGCAATTGCGGGAGCGGGCGTCTTCGGCGCAATCATCGGATTCGGCGTTGCCAAATTGCGCGTACCATCGTTCATGATGACACTCGCGGTTTCGCTCATTGCCGTAGGCTTCGCCCTACGTGTCACAAAAGGCTCTCCCATCTTCAACATCCCGCCATCGCTCTCGTTTATTGGGAACAGTTCGTTCGGGTTCATACAGCAAACTCGGGAGAACGGCACGACATTCAATCTCATCGAAATTCCCTGGATAACCGTGGTTGCGGCGGTATTCCTCGCGCTCGCGCATGTCGTCCTGCGGCACACGCGCTTTGGCCGCAGCGTCTACGCGGTAGGCGGCAACCGGGTAGCCGCGGAACTATCGGGAATCAATGTCGCCGCCACGCTCATCGGCTGCTTCGCCATTTGCAGCATGACCGCCGCCATCGCGGGCATCGTCCTCGTTGGCCGGATGGGCAGCGCCCAGGCTGGCGGATTGGATCATGTGCTGATTCAATGCGTTTCCGCGGTCGTCGTCGGCGGCACCTCCCTCTTCGGCGGCAAAGGCGGCATCGGCAACACGGTCATCGGCGTGCTTACGTTCGGCATCCTTCAGAACGGACTGAATCACGTTACCATCGACATCTATCTGAAAGATTCAATCATGGGCGCAATCTTGCTCACTGCCCTGATTCTGAACGTCACCCTCGCGCGCACTAAGCGCGCCTGACCCCCAGGGCCGAATGCGCTCAGTTCTTCGTTTCGTTCTGCATCGGAATGAACTGCACGGCGTCCACCACCATGTGTCCATCCGTTCCCGCGTTGGACATCATCACCTCTGCGACGTCTTTCTCGAAAGTGAAAATGCCTACCGGCACAAACGCGCCGTCTTTCGTGGGCTTCTGCCGCTGATTCACCGTCACCGTCGTTTTGCCGCGCGCATGAGTGATCGTCACCGGCACATTTGTAGCCCGGTTTTCGTGCGGCGCGTGTGATACCCGTACTTCATAGGTGCCTGCCGCCAGTGCCTTCGGCTTGAACCGCGCCTCCAGCTTCCCCTTCAGCTCGTTGGCGTCATGGCGATACCAGTTCCCGACAAAACTCGGCACAGATGAACTCGTCAGCCAGCCATGACTCAACTCCGCTTCGAGATCGTCTATCACGATACCCGCGAGGTCCGCGGCGTCGATGCGATACCGCGTTGTCTTGGCGGGCCCGGTCCAGTCGAGAATCTGACCATCGGCTTCGAGGCTGTCTCTT
>CALEZK010000314.1 GCA_937928585.1 uncultured bacterium
GCGCTACGCCCAGTAACGCGCAGGTTGCTTCCAATTCGCAGCCCGCCCAAGTTGTCGGAACCGGTTTCGTTGAGCAGCCGTTGCCGCCACAGCCGCAACCTCAAGCGCAGCCGCCGCAACCACCAGCGAACCTTGCGACCACAGTGCCGGGAACGCCGCAGCCATCCGAATTGGTGGTGACGCAGCAACCGATAACGCAACTTCCCGGAGATCAGACGGCAGGCACTGCAAATGGTTCGACTGCAGCGCAAGCGTCCCTGAAGCCAACTGGTTTGCCGACGCAACCGGGTATGGAACAGCTTGCCGCCACAAGCGCCGCGTATCAAACGTACGCGCCGCAGTTGGCATTGAATACGACGCCGGGTGTCGCGCCGGTCATCGAGTCCGCGCAGGTTATGACACCGGGCACTGAAGGCACACCGCCGGATGGCACGCGTGAGTACGTCGTCGTTGGAGGCGATACGCTCAGCAAGATCGCCGCGAAGCATGAGGTTCAAACGAGCGATTTGCAGTGGTGGAACAACATCACCAACCCCAGCTCGCTGAGCGTCGGTCAGACGTTGTTGTTGTACGCAAAACCGGATCTTCAGCCGAAAGAAGAATTCATGGCCAAGTACCTTGCGGAAGACAAGGCAAGGAAAGCTGCCGCCGCCGCGAAGAAATCAGCTGATGAAACGACTACGGCGTCTCAGGCCTCGCCGCCTCCCTCGGGCGGACAGCCAACGTTGGAACATACTTTCCAGGCGCCCGTTGAAGCCGCGCCCACACCACCCCCGGCAGAAAAGCCGCGCAAACGCGGATTGTTCCGCGGACTTAGAAGCGGTAACTAGTTCGTCCTTATTGCGCCTGCAGCCAAACTCGGCCGCGAGCGCCAATCACAACTTCTACATCTCGTCCCTCAATGGCGTATGCCTTGCCGCTAAAGCCGTCTTTGAATCCCGTATCTGCGCCGTAAGGCGCGGACAGTGTCACGGTGACGCGCCGGTCATTGTAGTTTTGAATGACGTATCCAGCCGATCCGAGCGGCTGGAGGGTAACCCGCGCCGGCGCGTTCATCGTGTATCCCAAGGGTTGGGTGAACGCATCCCGAATCACTTCAACCGCAGCTTGTGGTAGCGCGATCAATCCAAGCTGTCGTGGCGGTAGAAGCACCTCGCCAACGGCATCGTAGTCCGCCTGCGAGAAGGTGCGGGTATTGAGCACACACACGGATGCGCCGTTCACCGTATGCTGCGTGAAAAATGGAATCTTCTTCCCGCCTACATCCGCCATTAAGAGGGGTTTGGCTTCACCGAGTATCAAGTTAGCCGCGAGGCTGAGTCCGTGAGGGATGTTGTGGACTTCACCCTTGGCGCGCATGGAAGTGGATTGCATCGGCGTCAATGTCATCTTGCCCTGGAGTCCGGCCAACCGAATAAGATCGTCCCTCGCGGGGACAGCTGCGAGAAATCCGGGTGTCATCACGACCGTCGCACGTTGCGCAACGGCCTGTCGAACAAAGAGGCCGATTCCGGGATCGCTGGCTGCCTGCGTCGGCAGAAAAACAACGCGAGAACCCGCCGGGAGCTGAGAATAGGGCACAAGGGGAACGCCCAGCATTCCGACATAGTCCATAATGAACAGGTCTGGGCCTGCATCGCTGCTTGCAGGCTTGTACGCCGCCACTCCTGTCACCGGCGAAACCTGAACGGCGCTCGATACCTGCGCGAGTCGATCGAGTTCTTTCTTTAAGGGTTCATGTCCAGCATGCCCCTCCTCAAGCTGCGCGTAGGAAAACAGGATAAGTTCTTGAGCGCCTGCCAATACACTTTGATAGGCTTGTTCGACGAAATCGTTCGCGTCGCAATCTCCGTGATCGAACCAGGCTGCGTTTGTTTTGGCATTGCCAATCGATTGCAGCCATCGAAAGTTGTTGAAGCCGTGGTATGCCTGCGTAAAACCAAAGCGTTGGGTATTTGCGCCTCGGCTTTCCGTGCCCACGCCTACACGATCAAATAGGGCCGATGCGCCGACAACGTCATAACCAAATTCATGGAACCGGTCATACCATTGGGGAAATTTAAACGTTAGCGTGAGAGCGGGGTTCTCGGTCTTTGCCGGAATCACGATGCATCGTTGGGCGACGTCCATGAGCAACGCGCGACGATATTCCGACCAAGTGCGCTCACCCTTTGCCGCCAAGGATTCCGGACTGGTATCGCCCGTGCAGAAGAAGTCGTCTACGATGATCTCTCGAAAAAGTGGAGCCGCCTTCTTCATGATCCTTGTAACGTCTTCCTGGGTCTTTGGATTCTGCCAATTGAACCAGCCCAGCTTCGCGTCTTCCCGCACGCCATATCCTTCGCCCGGCAATGTTGCGATTCCGCCAGCGACTTCGAATCCCGACTTGGTCAGCGAGTCGATTACTTTCTTGAGTTTTTCGTTTTCAACTGGAGTGCCTCTGAAGAATTCGAGATAGACCTTAGTGATGCGGAATCCGCGCAGAAGCTCAGGGGCTTTCTTCAACGCCTCTTCGTCCGTGGCAAGCTTCTCAACGGAGGCGTTTGTTGCATAGGCCGACCAGCGCAACGGCGCTTGCGCAAGCGCGACGCCGGAGAACGCTATTGGCACCAAGAAAGCGGCAAACAGCAGGAAACGGAACTTCATGGCTTGTGCCCCAGGTTGATGAACGTCATAGGCCGCATTGTAGTGGAATCGAGCGTCCCAAGTCTTCATTCCATGCCATTGAAAATTGCGTGCTGGCGCGCAAATTGGGATAATGCGCAATGTCGTCTCGAATCGCCTTCGCGCGACGAGTGTTGCTCGTGCACACCCCCGAACGACCTAGTTTTCCGACAACCACATGAGGAGGAGTCAGACGTGCGGTTGTTTTTGTATCTGGGAACATCTTTGTTATTGGTCGCGGCTATGTTTGGATGCGGCGCAAAGGAAGCGCCCGTTGAAAGCACAGACACTGTGAAGGCAAAACGAATCGAACCAGTCGCGGTGACTGGTGCCGCACCGGAGAGCATGAAGCAGCGCGTGGCGCCGGGCGGGGACGAGGAATCTGACCCGAAATCCGCGGCTGACGATCCCGCGAAAGCCGAAAAGAAGCAGAAACGCGAGGCGCGCTCGGAACAGCGCCAGAAGAAGAAAGCAGAGAAGCAAAAGCTGAGGGAAGAGCAGGAGGCGCAGGCCAACAAGGAGGCGGAAGCGGCCATGTCGAATCTCCCGCCGATGCCGACTGGCCCTTACACCAATGTGCTGCTGATTACCATCGATACGCTGCGCGCCGATCGCATGTCGTGCTACGGCGCGCCACGTGAAACCATGCCGACGATTCACGCGCTCGCTAAAGAGGGCATGGTCTTCGAACAGGCCTACGCCCAGCGCAATTCTACTTGGCCCTCGCTTGCCACCATCATGACCTCGTTGCATCCAATTCAGCACGGCGTTCGGCACAACGGTCTGCGTATCAGCAATGATCCGCTGACGCTCGCGGAACATCTTGCCAAGCACGAATACGTGACGGTTGCGGTTTATGCAAACGCGACGGCACAGAATTGGGAAGGGTTCAATTTTCGATTTCCGATTGACCAAAACCCAGTCGACGAACGCGCGACGCACAGCGCAGTCAAATGGTTAAACGAACATAAAGGCCGGAAGTTTTTCATGTGGCTGCACTATCTCGCGCCACATGCGGATTATATGCCCCCTAACGAGTTTCGGCAGTTCGTGAATCCCGAATACCAGGGACCGATTGACGGTAGCAAGGAGAGCATAAGCAACGCATCCCTGGAACGCTTTCCCGTAACTCCCACCGACGTGCAGCAGGTTCTCGACTTATACGATGGCGAGCTCTTGTATGTCGATAACGAAGTAAAGAAAGTTCTCGATGTACTGAAAGAGCATGGCGTTTACGACAATACGCTGGTAATGATTAGCGCAGACCATGGCGAAGAGCTGAATGATCATCACAAGTACTATGGGCATGGTGCTTCGGTCTATGACGGCGTGTTGAGGGTCCCGCTCATAGCGCGTTTACCAAATGTCATCCCAGCGGGCAAGCGCGACGCAACCGTAGTGCAACATCTGAATATCGCGCCGACCATCTGCGAAATCGCTGGCGTGCCGGTGCCGGAAGAGTTCGGTGGAAAGAGCCTCATGCCCCTCGCTCGGGGAGAGAAAGTTGATTTTGGTCCCGCCTATGCCGAAATGAAGGACGAGATCCTTACGGTGAGAACATCAGACTACAAGTTTATCGCGAATCCACTCAACTACAAGCCCCGAAAATTGAACGAGGAACGTCGCCAAAGGATTGGCTTGTCAACTCGAAAAGGCAATGCGCGAAAACCTGACCTGGAAGCCGACGCCGACGTTGATACCTCTCAAGTGGATGAAGCGCTC
>CALEZK010000315.1 GCA_937928585.1 uncultured bacterium
CCTGATGCGTGTCGAGCATGATTCCCGCTATTCCGCGATTGGTTACGTCCTCACGCTCGAAGGCGCGGACTCCATTCGCACGCCAACGCATCTTGAACGCGCCTACGCCCAGGGACTACGCGCGGTCGGGCCAGCCCACTATGGACCCGGTACCTACGCACAAGGAACCGAAGCCGAGGGAGGGCTTGGGCCACGCGGCCCCGAGCTGTTGCGCGAGATGGAACGGCTGGGCATGATTCTCGATGTTACCCACCTCAATGACGAAAGTTTTTGGCAGGCCCTCGACCATTTTCACGGTCGGATGTGGGCAAGCCATTCCAATTGCCGCGCGCTCGTGAATCACCATAGGCAATTGGACGATGAACAGATACAAACAATTATCGAGCGTGGCGCTGTCATCGGCGCGGCGTTCGACGCATGGATGCTTGTTCCGGGCTGGACGAAGCGCAAATCAAGACCCGAGGATTTTGGATTGACGCTGGAACATGTTGCAAACCATATCGACCACGTTTGCCAGATCGCGGGAAATGCAAAACACGCGGGCATCGGTTCGGACCTTGATGGCGCGTTTGGCCGCGAACAGCACCCAATGGATGTTGAATCCATTGCTGACCTCAGAAAATTGGAAGACATACTCTCGGCACGGGGCTATTCGGCCGAAGACATTCGCGGAATAATGTGTGAGAACTTTCTTCGATTGGTGCGAGAGGCTCTGCCTGCATAGGTCAAATTCTCTTGGGGGTGAATACATGCGCGTTTACTTGAAGCTATTTCTATTTGTGGCATACATACCCCTGGCGCTTGGACAAGGCGACGTGTTATCCGAACTCACGCGAGCACAGCAATTCGAAACACGCCGCGAGAGCAGCGCCAAGGAAGACCTAACCAAGAATGGCGACAGCCGGCCCATTGAAGCGGGCGAAACATTGGTGCTCGGCGACCTCGAAGGCCCAGGCGTAATCACACATCTCTGGAGCACCGTAAACAGCAAGGATCCCTTCTTCGCGCGTTCGCTCGTCGTGCGCGTGTATTACGATGGCGCGGATAAGCCGAGCGTTGAGGCGCCTTATGGAGATTTCTTCGGAATCGGTCACGCCGCCGGGGTCAGCTTCGAGTCCACAGCCATTACGACGTCGCGAAACGGTCGCTCTCGCAATTGCTGGTGGCACATGCCATTCAAACAACGCGCGCGCGTCACCGTTACCAACGAATCGAGCACATACCGCACAGATTCCTTCTACTACTATCTCGACTGGCAGAAGCATCAATCACTTCCGGAGGATACCGTCTACTTTCATGCGCAGTACCGGCAAGCGCATCCCGCGCAACCTGGGCCCTACGTATTCCTCGACACGAAGGGGAGAGGGCATGTTGCCGGCGTTGTCTATTCCGTGCTTCAAACACAATTGGGGTGGTTCGGCGAAGGAGACGACCGTTTCTACGTAGACAATTCCGAGAAACCGCAACTGAGCGGCACGGGTACCGAAGACTATTTCGGAGATGCCTGGGGTTTTAAGCCGTTCGCGTATGCGCAACACGGCATACCACTTTTTGAAGGCTATATGCCGGGGGACCGCGTTTCCGCGTATCGGTGGCATTTATCCGATCCGGTTACGTTCAACGAATCCATCCGCTTCGAGATCGAACATTTTGGTAGTTTGTTCACAGAATCGCTCGTATTTCTCGGACAGTTCCACGAACGGCCCGATTGGTTGAGTTCGGTCGCGTTCTGGTATCAAACCCCGCCCATCACTTTCAGCGACCCAATTGCGCCGCTTTCGGAACGCGTTCCGCCATACAAAGTGATATCTGCGGGCGATCTTGCCTACCGGGCGAATCCGGAGACTGGCGTCATGAAATCAAACGGCGAAGTCGCGTATCTGCCGCGCGTTCCCGATGCGACGATTTCGTTTGATTTTACGGTGGAGCAACCCGGCCGTTACCGGCTTCGCGCGATCATGGGCCACGCATTTCTTGGCGGCCTGTATCAGCCCTCGCTCGATGGCAAGCCAATCGGCGAACCACTTTCCTTCTACATCAACGACGAGGATACCCTTTGGCACGATTTCGACAATCACGATTTGGCTGCGGGGACGCATACGCTGACTTTCGAGGGGCGGGGCCTACCGTCAGGCCGGCGTGCTGCGACTCCCAACATGAATGCGCTCAGGTTAGACGCCCTCGTCCTGTTGCGCTTAGAGGATCTGGCAGGGTATTTGGAAGCAACAAAGCGGGCGCTTGAGCAGAATCGCGCCAAGTAGGCGCAGTATGCATATGCCGCAGTGATCGGAAAAAGGGGCTTTCATGATTTTGGTTTCCGGTTCTACCTGCGCATTGCGTCCATGGAAGTTGTCGGACGCAGAATCCCTCGTCCGCCACGGGAATAACCGCAAGGTCTGGCGCAATCTCTCGGACGTTTTTCCCCATCCATGCACCGCTGAGGACGCCAATGAATGGCTGGGGATGCGCGAGGCCGATGAGCCCCCGATCCATTCTTACGCAATCATTGTAGAAGGCGAGGCCGTTGGCAGTGTTGGCTTCGACATTATGCCGTTGAACTACAGCGTGACCGCGCGCGTGGGGTATTGGCTCGGAGAGGCCTTTTGGGGCCGCGGCATAGCCACGGAAGCATGCGGAATGCTGTGCGAACACATCTTCAACAATTTCCCGGACATTCAGCGTTTGGAAGCCATCGTCTATGAGTGGAACCCCGCGTCGATGCGCGTGCTCGAAAAGTGCGGCTTCGTGCAGGAGGCCATCATGAAGCGCGCGGCGAACAAGGACGGCCAAATAATCGACGTGCACCTATTCGCTCGATACCGTTAAGCGGTTCGCATTCCCAACAAAGTATGTGAACTATCGCTCAGGATTCCCTGGGCGATGTATCGAACATCTGACTCAGAATACTGTCCAAGCCGCATCTTCTGAGAGAAGACTTCCGCGAAGAATTTCCGCACCATCACGGCCTTGGCATAGGTCCATTCCAAACAATACGCATCGCTGAAGAAGCCAATCTGCTTGTTCACGGGCAGCATATCCAACCGTTCCTCCATAACCTGACCAATCGCGCCGGGGAAAAAGTTGTGCCACCAATATCCCGCGAGTGAAAAATTAGGCAGCTCGCGCGCGACGGTGCACAGCGATTGATTTGCGTGTCGGCTGGACAAAAAACACATGAACCGCAACTTCGGGAACCGTGCCGCGATCTCCGCCACGCTGCCGATGGTGCGTTGGTTCAAGCGCGACGCCGATTCAAAGGGAAGCGGCTCCGCGCCCAGGGAAAACTGAAACACGATCTCCTCGCCACGTTTTTCCAATTCCCCCAGGAAGCGGTTCAGGATATAGCTTGCGTATACATCGCGTTCTGCGTCGCCCGCACTCGAACGACGACGCAAGGCTTCCGTAACCGTGTCCCGGTTGGGAAGGCTATACATAATGTCAGTGGAAAGATGTTGCGCTGTCGCCAGCACTTTGCCGTACGGGATTAGCGCGCAATAATGCGCAACCGCCGCGTCGATGTCGTCAACGGTCCTGATGGTGCGTGCCAATGGTGGCGCAAGCGCGCGATTAAACGTCACGGGAATCGGAGAGTCGGGCGCGGGCGCGTTCCATGCGCGTTCGAGTTCATACAATGGAATATCCGGCTGGCCCCACTGCGTTCGCGCGAAGAATGCCCACTCCAACGAGAATTGCAACATATCATCCGCCGAGCCGTTGTGTCCTCGCCAGAGTTCCGTGCCGATGCGCGCGACATTCGCGCGGCGCAAGACTTCCCGCGCCCAGGCGCGATCCGTCGAACGTTCCTTGATTGCCGAGTCTAATTCTTGCCAGTTCGAGGCGTCCACCGGTCCGGACCAACCATATAAGTCATTGAGAATGATCCGCGTGCCCCAAGACATTGCAGTGTTCCTTGCCAGCGGCAGAAAGGGGATTGCGCGTTCCAGGCGGAACCGCGATTCTTCGTCGGAAGGGGTCTCTGACAGTCGCGCGCCATCAGGGCACCCTGCTGCGTACAAGTCGCTTACGGACATGTGGTAGAGCAGAATATCGTAAAGGCCGCGTGCTGTAAGGTGCGACGCATCAATGTGGGTGTGTGGATCCATCCACGGGAAAGATAGCAGAATCTCTTCTACGGCTTCTGTTTTCATGGCGCGACTATGCCAGTTTATTCGATGCGCTGCAAAGCGGCCGCTGAGCACGGCGCGCTACGCGCCATTGGCGTGCGTCTGTAGAATAACGAGATTGTCTGCAAAGGCGGGACTTATGTTTCCAGAGTTCAAATCGGGTGAAGTGAGCGGGGGATGGTTCACCCTGGCATATCTGGCGGTAAATATTGCATGCCTTGCATTCTTCAAGCGAGGCGCGATCAAGCGACTCACTTCAAGGC
>CALEZK010000316.1 GCA_937928585.1 uncultured bacterium
ACTCTCGCCTGCGACCCCATTTGCACGGTCGCGTTGAGACGGCTCATCGTGTCGCCTACGCCAGTTAGTCCGATAAGTTCCTCACGAAAGGCCTTCGCTGTCTGAATGCGTTCCGAAGACCGCTTCGATAATGCTTTCTTGAGAAGATTCTCGACAGCCTCAGGCATTACTCCATCAAGGCGTACGGTTATCGGCGGGATTGGCAGATTCAGATGCCCGTTCAAAACTTCCGTCAGGGTACCGCGATACGGAGGCTTGCCGGACAACAACTGATACAGCATTACCCCCATCGCGTAGACATCCGTAGCCGCGGAGATTTCGCCGAAGGTCTTGCTATCAATTTGCTCCGGTGCCATGTAAAGGGGTGTTCCGGGTCCGCCCGTGTCAGTAGTTGTCAGTCTAGAGAGTTGTTCATCGTGCTCGGCAAAACGTGATACACCGAAATCCATAAGCTTGGCGCAAACCTGGCCATGCTCGGAGTAGGTGAGCATAATATTCGAGGGTTTGATGTCGCGGTGTACGATACCTTGCGCATGAATGCGGGAAAGTGCGTCCAACACCTGCGTGGCGATTACAATCGACTCCGACGGGGGCATGACAATGCCCTGCTCGGAATTGCGCTCCAAGCGAGCCTGGAGCGTCTCACCGTCGATGTATTCCATAACGAGATGAATCTCGTCATCGAATTCCAGCTTATCGAACAATGTAACGATATTCGGGTGAGGTCCGACTTTAGCATGAAGAAGGCATTCGCGTTCGACACGCTTCCGGATTTCCGCGTTGCGCGCGTATTCTTCCTTTACCGTCTTGATGGCAACACGACGGTGCAGCGCCGTATCTTCGGCGAGGCGCACGCTACCCATCGCCCCTGCCCCGAGTAAACGCATAAGGCGATAGCGCCCTCCCGCAAGGGAGCGCGTCAGCGATTCTACAGTCTGTTGTTCTTCGGAAACGGAGCCGTCAGGCGACATCGTACGTAAATCTCCACCCATTTAAAGCCCGACAGCCCAGATTCTAGCACTTTTCTCAAAATTATGCACACCATTTCTAAGGTGTTGCTGGGAATCTACACGTACAGGCCCTGGGGTTCCCCCCTTTTGATTCTCGTACTACAATACGCGAGAATCCCCAGATCGTTCCTCAGCCCCGTAATCAAGGATACTGCAAGTGCACATTGTGGAGCCGATAAAGGCGGTCGCCGCCATCATACTAAGCGAAGAGGACCCGTATCGCGTCCTATTGGCGCGACGGAGCGAATCCCTGCGCTTTATGGGCGGGTACCATGTCTTTCCGGGGGGCCGAATCGATGACGCAGAGCCAGGCGGACTTGTCCATGGAGCAACGGACGAGATTGAAGCGGCGGCGATTCATGCGGTGGCGCGGGAAGTATTCGAGGAGACAGGCTTGCTCATTGTCTCGGGCAATCACCCGGCTAACACGATCTGCGCCGAAGCGCGGCGTGCATTGCTCAGCGGCACCCTTGGTTTCGACGACTTTCTGGTCAAACACAACCTAACGATCGACGCGACGATGTTCGAACCGGCAGGGGTATGGGTTACTCCATTGATTGCACCCATTCGGTTTGACACACGCTACTACATTTGCCGTGTTTCCACTCCACATGTAGCGACTCCGTGCGGTGGTGAAATCGATGCTGTGGAATGGTTAACGCCTGCCGGAGCACGCGAATTGTGGCGACAAGGCGCACTGCAAGTTCCCCCGCCAATCGCGTATGTGCTTCAGAACCTGGCTGCGTATCCATTTCCGGACGTTTGGGAGCACCTGCGCAACGTTGGCGAGCACAAGGGTGATCGCCCTGCCAAGATGGAGTTTGCGAACGGCATTTACATACTTCCGCTTCGCTCCCCCACGCTGCCGCCGGCCACACACACCAATTGCGTGATTGTCGGAGAACGCGAGTTGTACCTGATCGATCCGGCAACGCATGACGACGAAGAGCTGGGATTGCTGACACGCCAGGTGAACATATTGGTCAAGCTTGGTGGCACGGTAAAAGCGGTATTGCTCACGCACAGCCATATCGACCATGTGTGCGCAGCGGAGTTTTGCCGCGCTGCCTACGACGTGCCAATTTGGTCGCACGAGGCGACTGCCCGGCAACTTCCGTTCGCGTCGGATCGACATCTGACGGATGGAGAAATCATAACGATACCCGGCAATCCGGATTGGCGTCTGCGTTGCATTCATACGCCTGGTCACGACCCTGGACATTTGTGTTTCGTGGAAGAAACCACGCGGACATTAATCGCGGGCGATATGATCGCCAATCCGGGCACTATCGTTGTGTCTCTTGATCTCGGGGGCGATATGAAGCAGTTTCTGAATAGCCTCGAACTTCTTGCCAACGAAGAATACGACAATATTCTGCCTGCGCACGGTATGCCGCTCACGAAGGGGCGAGAAAAGATGCTGAAACACCTTGAACACCGGCTATGGCGGGAATCAAAGATCAAGAAAGCGCTTGCGGACGGTATCGCTGATATTTCGAGCTTGCTTGCGAGCGTCTACGATGACGTGCCACAGGAGACCTGGCCTTTGGCGGAAATGTCGCTTCGCGCGCACCTTGCCAAACTCGGGGTGAAAATCTAAGGTCCGACAGGCCGGGATCATGCATTAGGGAGTGATTCTGTAAATCGCAGTCGTTTTTTCTGGCAAATCATCGCGCCAGGTATCAGATTCAACCGCTACAGGCGTCGGCAAGAAGGGAACGAGGCGTTCGACGGTTCGTGCTTTCAGCGGTAAACGAAACGTGTGGACCCTTGCTTCGGTGGTGTGTGCTACCAAATATGGGCCGAAGATACCCACCATTCCTGGAGTGTCTCTGTAAAAATGGACCCCGGAATTGGCGCCGATCCAACGCAAAACGCCAACTGGTAGGCGCGGCACGGCGCTGTAGACGCTGATTCCTCCCTTGTGCGGGGTGGCGGCAACTGCAACTGCATCTGATTCGGCATAGTGGGCGATCGCATGAACGTTTTCGGTGGTAGTAACTCTGAATCTCGTCTCCCAGGTCTCCGGAAGCTGCCAAGTCTCATCCGTTACCGCACTTTCCAGATTGACAACACCTTGTACATCGGTCAACTCAACGGTCAAGCCGGTGGTTGCAGATATGCGCTGCATGTCGATGGAGTTGGCTTCTGCAACGCCCGGCGCAAAAGTCCAGACAACCGTTCCGCCCTTGCCAAGAAAGCGGTCCAATACGCGCTGCTCTAATTCTCGAATGGAATAAGGGTTCGCGAGGACGATTACGTGGATGCTATCTGGAAGCCTTGGCAAATCCGATTGAAGGTAGTAGCCCACCGGTGCACCCACTCTGTCCAGCTCCGACCGCCAAAACGAAAGCGATTCCATGAGATAGGGATAGGTAGTCGCGCGCATCGCGTGAACGCTCGCTTCATCGACAAGGAACGCGATCTGGGGACGAAACGTCTCAGGGCTGCGCGCTTCAGCAAACATGCGCCGCGTGAGCCCCGCTGTTTTCCAGAATTCCCTGTCGTTCCAACGGCCGTCAGAGAGCACATCAAAATACCACATGCCGGCGCGATGTGTCAGAAAGTTTCCAATGTTGCGGCGATTGATGGACAACATTTCGTCGACATTCGCAGCGATGGGATTGTTACCCGTTGCGAGGTGTTCTTCAGCAACGCGCGCAGCGAGATGGGTTCGGGAATCTTCCTCGATAATCGCGAGCTTGCCGTGAAGCGGAACGGAATCCAGCGGAAGGTGTTGGTGGCCCGGGTTCCCCAGTTCCCGGTTCAGATACGAATATGGCGCGTGAATCAGATCGATCTCCGGAACATCCAGCAGCTTGGCGAACGCAAGATGTCCCGATTGTGCAAGCGCCCTGGGGCCGACTCCATTTAGTTCCATCGTGTAACCGTAGAACGAGCCGACTAGCCCGCGTCCGTTCATCGCTTTTTTTGCAACCCTCGCAAACTCGGCAATGTTGTTTTCAATCAGCGTGCTCAAGTATTCCTGATAGTCGATCGCGGCTCTCTGGGCAATCGGATCACGAAAAGGTCCCCATTGCGCGGCTTCGCGCAGTTCCGGCGAGGGTATTGTGGCCGATTTCAGCGAGACATCCTCGCGCCCCCAGGCTCGACGGATTGCCTTGTCATTGAGATACTGTTTCTTCAACCACGCACGGAATGAGGACTGGTTTGCAGAGGAGTAATCCAGGAACTCGTTTGTCTCCGGATAGAACCACTCTCCCGCGAGTTGTGAAGAGAGAATCAGGCCTATGAAGCGATCTCCGTATGGCCCACGAGCGATTTCTTCCACGCATTCCGCGAGCAACCTTGAGGCATCTTGTTGCCATGCTTCACTCGCAGGCGAAACCCATTGCAGCACCTTGCCATCGGCGGTCTGCATCTTGGATTCAGGATGCGCCTCAAGCCACGCAGCAGTACCACCGAGCCACACGCGCACATAGAAGAACGCGGCGGGATGCGCGTCGCAGAATTTGTTTATAATTTCAGTATTGTTGGTCGCGCCGTCCCAGGCCAGGGATACGTTAAACGATATAATTGGAATTCCCGCATCCGCGGCGAGTTTGATTTGCTCTATCAAAACGTCGTCACGGTTGAATTGATTGTTTGCGCAGAACATCAAGGGTGAAATCGGTTGGCCGTTGATACTAATCGCTGGTGCGCCTTTTACGCCGCTTACGACGCGACACATCGGCATGGCGTCTACTGGAAAGGTCAGCGTACTCGCCAAGATCACCAAGAAAACGAGTGGGGTTCGAATGAGCGACTGCATGGCAGAAGGGTAACGCCGTATGAAGGCGCGTTCAATACGGATGGTTAGGCACCGCGCACGAGTACGAACTCGGTGATACCGAGCAGCGACTCCCGATACGGCGATATCGGCAATCCGGCAAGTGCCGCACGGGCTTCGTCGAGGTATTCTCGTGCAATGGCTTCGGTACGTTCTCGCGCGCCGGAGGAATCGATGGCTTCCGAAACCCAAGCGCGATCCGCGTCGGAAACGGGATGCCCCTTTAGACCGTCAAGCCGATCGCAATCTGACGCATCGAGAGATTCTCGCAGAAACAAAATGGGAAGCGTCTTCTTGCCTTCGACCAGATCACCGAATGCAGGCTTGCCGAGGGCTTCTTCGTCCCTTGTAAGATCGAGTAAATCGTCGACCAATTGAAATGCGACGCCAACATTCAATCCATAGTTGTGCAATTCAGGGCGCGGCGCGCCGTCAATGAGGCATGCGGGCGTGCTGCATGCTACGGCGAACAGGCTTGCCGTTTTTTGCCGAGCAAGGCTGATGCACGCCTCCTGAGAAAAATGGTCGTGGCCCAAGCCAAAATTACTGAGTTCACCCTCACTCATCTCGCGAACAGAACGAATCGCGTTGGTGATGACGAGACAGGAATCGTAAGTTCCCATAATCTCGATGGCGCGAGCGACGAGATAGTCTCCCCCGAGCACGGCGGTATGATTGTCCCAAAGGGCATTCAGCGAGCGTACGCCGTGCCTCAGGTTGGCGTCATCAATCACATCGTCGTGGGCCAATGCAGCAAGATGCAGCAATTCCATGGCATTTGCCAGACGCACGAACCGGGAAGTATCTGGGGCACCAATAGCACCGGCGGAAAGCAGGGTCATGGCCGGACGGAGCATTTTCCCTCCGGCGGGCATTTTGGGGGATCGATCGCCGTAGACAATACGCATGGCATCGGCCCAGAGATCGGAAATGGCTGACCTGACGGCTTCCATGTCCTTTTCGATTGGGCGATACAACTCGCGCAAAGTAAGGGTAGTCTGCATGGTTACGAAATCGTACCATAAGGCGGGTCGTCAATCGAATTCATCGGGGCAAGTGCAATGGCTCCAACGACTTTGCGGATTAAAGTGCACCAAGACACAAACTCGAAACCGATCAGTATTCCGCGGGCGGTCACCAATATTCCCTGAATCAACTCACTGCCTCCGCCCGCGAATGGACCTGCAAACTTTTCAAACGCTACACGTGTCTTATGCGCAACGCTCCACAAAAAAGGACGCACCGAGTGGAAAGCCAGAACCTTGAACAACTTGTAGCCGAAGCGCAAAAGGGCGACGAATCCGCCTTCGCCGCGTTAGTGAACGCGCATTACCGGTCAGTTCTGGGTTTGGCGTACAGCACGGTCGGCGACTGGAGCGCGGCACAAGATGTCGCGCAGGACACGTTCATTTCCGCCTGGGCGAATCTGGGGAAACTTCGCGGCGCAGGGGCATTTCCGATGTGGATTCGCAAAATAGCGCGTAACCTCGCGCTCAATTGGATTCGTTCGGCCGACTATCGGCGACGACTCGCGGAGCGGCACAGCCAACTCGCCGCGCCGCTGCAGGAAGACGCGGCAATTGCTTCCGAGCGGATAGCCCGCGAGGAACGCCGAACCGCACTGTGGCATGCCCTGCAGGAGTTAAAGCCGCCGATTCGCGAGGCCTTAATCCTCTACTACCTGGAAGGGCGATCAATTAGCGAGGCGGCCCGGCAACTTGGCATTAGTGAAAACGCGTTTAAACTGCGGATGCATACCGGTCGTCAGCGACTGCGTACGTTCTTTGAACAACAGGTGGAGGAAAGCCTCTACAAAGACTTGCTTCCGCCTGACAGGGCAATTACGTCTTCGCGAATTCTTGCCGGCCTGGCGATAGGACCGGTTATGCCGCAAGCCAGCGCCGCCGCATCGGGTTCGGGTTTGGGACTTTGGCTCGACCATTTCATTCATAACGCTCCTGTTGATCTATTCACAGGCTTTACAAAAGGAGGCATTCTTGTGGCTTCAAAAAAGACTGTTGTCGCAGTGCTTGCGACAATCGTGTGTATAGGCGGCGCCTACTGGGGTTTTAGCAATCAGTCACCACCACCGAAAAGTGGGGAGAATTGGCAACGCGTAACAAGGGAAGCGAATACAACTTTCAACGACAACACCATGCCACCAGACCCGACATCCGGTGCAAACGAGAGCGCTGGCAAAATAGCGGATGCGGCGGAACAATACGCGTTTAAAGCCTCAGATAGCGCGTTATCTGCAAATCAGCACCAGGAAGAGTTGCTCAAACCATCCGGTGAAATGACTGCCTCCGCGACGCTACTCATGAGTCTGGAACGAGGTAAAATCGAAGATCCGGAACAGTATGTCACGGTATCCGGTGTTGTACTGGATACGCGCGGAGATGCCATTTCGGGGGCGACAGTTCAAGTCTTCGCCGTTGGCGGCGGCGATTCCTCAACCAACGTCCTTGATTTCCTCGTGGCAAAACAGAATCCCGCCCACAAATTCACGGCCATTACAAACGAAGCCGGTCGCTTTCTCGTTTCTGGCGTCATGTACGAGGGCAGCGCGGCAGTCTCTGCGTTTGCGGACGGCTACACTTTGCAAGGTCAGCGTCCAGTGCAAATTCAGATTCGCGCTGGCGACTCGGTAAACAATTTGCGCATCACCATGGAACAAGGCAAAGGACTGCATGGGCGACTCCTCGCGCCTGATGGCTCGCCGGTGCAGGATGGCAACGTAACGGTCGTCGCGTTCCGTTCGCGTGGCGAGAATCCAAACGGCAATCTTGCAAACACGAACACCGACGCAAATGGCCGGTTTCACTTCGCGTTTCCACGACAAGGAAATGCATTCCTGGTGACCTCCTCCTTAAAATATGGCGGCGCGAGCTTTGACGATATCCCTGTAGGTACCGACGATATCGTAGAACTTAAGATGCCCGCGGCAGCGCGTTTGACCGGTACTATTTCGGGAACAACCGGCGAACCTCTGGAGAACCTGCTCGTACTTCTACAGGGCACGGCCAATGATGGAAGCGGTCAGCGGCGGGTGGAAGCCGCGTCGCTCTACGCGGCGAAAACCGACTCAAGCGGCAAGTACGCAATCGAAGCAATTGACACGAACCAGGCATATACCGTGCATGTAGCGAACATGGATCGCTCCCCGCGCTCTCAACCACTTGCGCTGCCTGATTTCAGTCCTGGTTCCACCCAAACCTGGAATTACACACTGCAGGAAACGATCCAAGTTCGCGGACGCGTCACAGGCGAAAAAACCGGGCTTCCGCTGGCCAACATTAAAGTCGCGGCGCTGAAAGACGGCGCACCCGTGCTAAACAGTGAAACGGCGGTGAATGCGGACGGCACCTACGAAATGAGCCTGACATCGGGTCCCGGGAACTACGTGATATATCCTCGCCTGTGGAGAATCGAGCCTGATACGACGGGTTACGATTGGGGAAGGGCGGTCGTGCTTACCCCGGAACAGGATACAGTCGTCGACCTTACTTTCATGGATACGGCGACGATATCCATCCGCGTGGTGGACGCATCCGGCGCTCCGATTGACGGCATGATGTTGGGATTGCGCGAAGACGATCACACGTGGATGCCCGTGGCGAAGACTTCGGACGATGGTCGATTCAAGTATGCGGGCGTTATGCCTGGCGTCGAAACGAATTTCGTTGTCTACGAAGGCCGCGATCACGTTGGGGCAACAACGCCCGTGATTGCCGAGCCGGGCGAGGTCGTACCCGAGGAGACGGTCGTCGTCTACGGAAGCGCGGGGATCGAAGGCATTGCGACAAAACCAGACGGCAGCGCGCTTCAGAACGGTGTGCTGATCGTACGCGTCTTCTATGCACTGACGAGAGAAGTTGAACGCAGAGTGAACACGGACAGCAGTGGGCACTTTGTAATCGAAGGCGGGCTGCCCGCAACACCGGTGATACTCGCTATCGAAGGTTTTAACGAAGAAGCCGGCGCAATAGACAAGTTCTATTACGAGTCCGACGAAATACTGTTAGTCGACGGACAAATACAGAATCTTGGCGCCATAAGCTTCGCTCTTGATGATTCGAATATCGAAGTGGAATAGAACGGGGAAATGCTACGGCTCTAGCGATACCACTTTTCGCTGAACACTGTCGGCGTTACGCTGCAATACCGTGACGGTCTCGATTCCGTTCGCTAGCAAGTATTCGCGAGCCTCGGGAATTCCCGCGCCAACCAACTCCGGTCCGTGACTATCGTCGCCGAAGCAGAATGGGATCCCCATTGCGTGCGCGCGCTTCAGCAGCCACGGCGCCGGATAGGGCGAGTCGAGGCCTTTGCGCCACCCTGCGGTGTTGAGGTCAAGTATGCAGTCGTGTTTCCGCACCACTTCGAGTGTGGCGTCGGCAGCTTCCCGTATGGAAGGCGTGTCTAGCTGACCGTACAGGTGACCATTCTTCCTAACGAGATCAAGATGACCGACGACTTCCGGCTCAAGGTCCGTGATCATTTTTGATACAGACTCGTAGTACGCAACCGCAAGCTGATCCAGGCCGCCGCAAATCGCCAGCACTTGGTCAAATTCCTCCACCGTACTGTCGATTGAGATATCGTGCAGGTAATGTACGGATCCAATCATATAATCGAAGCGGAATCTCTCTCTGTAGTCGAGCATGATACGAGGATAGATATCATGAGGAACGACTTCGATCTCGTATCCGCGCAAGAGGGTGATACGATCGCCATACTCTTCAGCGAGGGAAAATATCGCCGCAGCATAAGACTCGAAATCGGCAATAATTTTCTCGAGCGACCATCCCAGCGCGCGCTCGTTTGCGTAGCGATAGATTTCGCCGTGGCGAGGCGCATGCTCACTTATGCCATAGGTCTCGAACCCCTTGAATATCGCTGCTTCAATAACCTCGCGCAAAGTGCCGACGGCATGGTCGCAATATTCGCCAGAATGGCCGCCGTGAAGGGACGTATACCACGGCCCGGCAATGCTAGGCGTCATGCTGTTCCGCCCGTGCTGCTGGCCGCGGGCGCGGGTTCGTCCTTGACTAAGAGCAGCAAACCGCCCCCAAGCACGAATAAAATGATCAGGCTAAAAACGCCTGCGCGC
>CALEZK010000317.1 GCA_937928585.1 uncultured bacterium
GAGTCGAGCGGATGTTGCGCGATACCCGGATCACGAAGGTGTTTGAAGGCGCCAGCGAGATAATGCATCTGTTCATCGCGCGCGAGGCCGTCGACAAACACCTGCAGGTTGCCGGCTCGCTCGTAGATCCGGAGGCAGCCATGGGCAAGAAGCTGGCGTCGCTTCCGGGTGCGGCGGCGTTTTACGCGACGTGGTACGCAGCGCGTTGGATTCCGCGCTCCCGCTGGCAGCGGCTCGATCCGCATTCGCAGGACTTCGGCATCCTCGGCAGTCATATGCGCTTTATTGAAAGAAACTCGCGCAAACTGGCGCGCGAGATTTTCCATGGCATGATGGTCTACCAGGCCAAGTTGCAGAACAAGCAGGTCTTTCTGTTCAGGACAGTGGATGTCGCGATGGAACTTTTCGCAATGGCCTGCGCGATTCGCAGGGCCAGAACAATGCAGGCGCAGCGGCATGAGGACGCCGCCAATGCCGTGGCGCTTGCGGACATTTTCTGCAAATCATCCGCGCGGAAGGTGCAACGCATTTTCCGCGACCTTTGGAACAATGATGACGACGCCAAGTACCGCACTGCGCTGGCTGTGTTGGATGGTCAACATGCGTGGCTGGAGCGCGGAATTCTTGCCGACGGCGACGTCGCTTACCCGGCATCGCTCGCGAATACTGCCGAGGCGCACGAGCATGCGGGCATCAAATAGTCGATGACCCCAATTAGCGTCGCAACTGGCAGGCTATGAGCGGCCCACTCGCAGGAATCAAGGTCATCGATTGCAGCCGTCTGCTTCCAGGCGGATTTTGCACAATGCTGTTGGGGGATCTCGGCGCGGATGTGATTAAGATCGAAGAACCCGGGCGGGGTGACTACATTCGCGAGTTCATGCCGTTCATTGGTGAGCAGAGCGCGATGCATCTCGTGCTCAATCGTAATAAGCGCAGCATGACGCTAAACCTAAAAGACCCCGAAGGCGTTGCAATCCTGAAGAGACTGGTTTCGGAAGCCGACGTGTTGGTCGAGGGATTCCGGCCTGGCGTGATGGATCGACTGGGCGTTGGTTACGGTGCGCTTCGCGAAGAAAACCCTCGTATTGTTTACTGCGCCATCACCGGATACGGTCAAACCGGACCGTATGCGAATCGACCCGGCCATGACCTCAACTATGTTGGCATCGCCGGCGCTGTGGAGCAGTTTGGACCGAAGGGCGCGCCTCCCACCGTTCCGGGACTTACGATTGCGGACATTGGCGGCGGCGCACAGATGGCGATCATCGGCATCCTCTCCGCGCTCATTGCCCGTCAGAATACGGGCAAGGGCCAGTACGTAGACATCTCGATGACTGACGGGGTTGTTTACTGGTTGTCACTCTTTGCGGGTTGGTATTTCGGGACTGGATCCAGCCCAAAACGTGGCGAGCATATGTTGCTCGGCCAGTTCCCCTGCTACGCCATGTATCCGGCGCGCGATGGTTACATGACGGTGGGGTGTCTTGAGCCGCATTTCTGGGCGAATTTATGCAAGGCCCTTGGTCGTGAGCAGTATATCTCCGAGCAGCTCAATATCGATGATGCGCCCATGATCTTCGACGACCTTTCCAGCATCTTCAGTACGAAGACCCGCGCAGAATGGGACACTTTTTTTGCGGACAAGAATGTCTGCGTCGGCCCGGTGAATCTCATCGAAGACGCCCTGCACGATCCGCAACTTGTTCATCGGGAAATGTTCGCGACAACGCAGCATGCCACGGAAGGAACCATTCGACAGCTCGGCATACCAATTAAGCTATCCGACACGCCGGGTGAGATCAGTTTGCCACCTCCAAATCTTGGCGCGCACACCAAAGAGATATTGGCGGACATCGGCATGTCTCAGATGGAAATTGAGGCCTTAAAGTCCAAGGGCGTTGTATAGATCGATGTGCATTAGCTTGCGGTGGCTGCTCGAGATGGTTGCGCCCCATTGGACGAAGTGACTCTGAAGCGCGATTCTGTGAGAATCTAGCCAGTCCAACGAACAAGGAGCATCAGCCCCATGAAGACCTGGCGGATTGCCGGCATCAATTTTGATCATTCTCACATGGGCGACAACTTGCGCATGGCATTCAACCATCCCCAAGTCGAAATTGTTGGAATCTGTGACGAGCAACCCGAGCGGATGAAGTCCACGATCGGAAACTTTAGCATTTCTTCGGAGCGCGTTTTCACGGACTACCGCGCCTGTATTGAAAAGACTAGGCCGGACATAGTGCTTCTTTGTCCCGCAACGGCAACGCACGGCACGTGGACCGAGAAAGTGGCACCGTTCGGTGTCCACATTCTCATGGAGAAACCTTTCGCCGCCACACTTGCCGAGGCCGACCGCATGATCGCGGCTATTGAGGCGACCGGCAAGACGCTCGCGATTAATTGGCCACTGGCGTGGTATCCGTCCCACCGCACCGCGAAGCACATCGTAGATGAAGGGTTCATTGGACATGTCGTTGAGGTTCACTATTACGATGGCAATCGGGGTCCTTTGTATCACGTTGCAGACAAGGTGGAAACCACGGAAGAGGAAATGCACCGGGAAAAGCCGCGAAGCTGGTTCTACAAAAGAGACCAAGGTGGCGGATCGCTGCTGGATTACCTTGGTTACGGCACAACGCTTGGGACGTGGTTTCACGGGGGCAAGAAACCGATTGAGGTGACCTGTGTCGTCGACCAGCCGATCGGCTTGGAGGTAGACGAGCACAGCATCACCATCGCGCGCGAGGACGAGC
>CALEZK010000318.1 GCA_937928585.1 uncultured bacterium
CCAGGTTCAGTTGTCTAGCGCGGACCACACGGCTTAGGCGAACGACCTATTCAAGCGACTCCCAAGTCAGCGCATAGACTGTGCACGGCTCCAACAATGTGTAGTAGTACGTCGGCACCCGGTTAAGGGAACGGCTTGTGATCTTAACCTGCTCTGAGGCCTCGTTATCCGCGCGATGGTCGGCTGCGGCGAGCACGTATTCCTTCGCGGGTCCGGACGCTTTGCTTGGCAACCCGATTCGCACGCGCTGACTGGCATTCAGGTCAAGATTAAAGACGACGATGCCGTAACTCTTCCCATCGCGAAACGCGTAGGATTGAATATGTTCCACGGTGGTGGGGGAGTGGACGCCATTCAGCGCCGTCTGGGTCCAGTTGGATTTGATGCCGCTATGCGTAGTCTTGATCATGTCGCCGCGTATTGCCTTGTTGGCGATTTCCATGCCCAGCCAGGTCGGGCGTTTTCGGCCGGTCACATTCAGGTCGCGCAGGCATCCCCATATTTTTACGTGCTCCCCGCCGCCGTGGTTATACGAATGTTGCAGCGCTTGAAATGCACATTGCTCCCGCGCCCCGAAGACTTTCTGATACTCCAACATGATTAGGGGAAGCGCGACGCCTCCCGCCATGCTCGTGACGAAATCATTACGAATATCCAGCGGCGCATCGCCGCCGGTGGTGTGAAAGTTAATTTCGTAAATCGCCATGCGCGTGTTCTGACCGGTGCTGTCCAGTTCGGTTTTACTGCGCCGCATGTTCCCCTGCGCGGTTTCGTAGAAAGGCTTCGCTAGCAATGGCGGGTATATTTCTTCGTCATTGTTCCAGGTATCGAGCGAACCGAAGTAAGGCGCGACGGCGATGGTCTGGTGATTGGTGCTGTGCAGGCCAATCTCGCGCTGGCGGCCCGGCCAACCCACCTGTCCGCCGATTATAAAATTGAATTTGTCGGCATCGAAGTAAGGTCCGTATTCGATCATCATGCCAAATCTATCGTGCGCCATGTTTCCGAGACGCTCTCCCCCAAAAGCCGATGCGCCGAAGAAAGGATCGCCACCGGACGCCGCCCCCCACATTTCATTGCCCCACTCCAGATGAATCATTGGGAAAACGGACGTCCACGGCTCAGTCTGGCCCAGCGATTCTCGCAACAGTGCGTATGGGTGCTCCTGCGTTGCCGGCGCGCACAAGTATTCAGTGAGGTTCACCATCTCTTCCGCCGTGAAAGTGGGTGGCACGATATACCAGGGTTCCGTCTTGACTTCTTCGCAGAGCTCTAGAAATTCATGCAAGGAGTAGCTGAACTCACCGGCATTACGGTTATGGGGACGCCATCCGAGGGTCTTTCGTGCAAAAGGCTCGACAAGTTGATTGTCGAGGCTGGAGCCCAACTGATTTCCCCACGCGCGCAGGACGCCGGGCTGGAGTTCTTTCAGTTTGTCGACGAATGGATCGGTGAACGCCGTCGGATTGGTCTCGTTGCTTTTGTACAATTCCACATCATCAATCAACGCTTCGTGGCCTTCGTTCACAAACATTTTGAAAACGATCAAGGGCCGGTACTCGTCCGGCGCATAAGTGCGGCGCTGGTCCTGTCCGACTGGAATGAATCGATTGAACTCGTAGCGTTGCCATTCGGTCGTGAGGTTCACGGTCTCATTAAAGAACGTGCCTTCGGTCTCGCGCCGGAACTCGACCCGCAATTGCGTGCCCGCCGAGGAACCCTTCGCCCAGAACGCCAATCGATAAGGACCTTCGATTATCATCATCTTGCCGGCGGACGGATCGCTGTCCCGCCAGAAGCTGTCCATATATAAGGTGTGCGACGCAATCCACGACGCACCGCCATATTCGAGGCGCAACGACTGCGTTCCAGGACTGCCAGGGCGCGTCGAGGTCGTATCTACCGAGTCCGCATCCATTCCGGGGTATCCCGAGATTCCGGGGAGCTGCTTCCGTGCGGACACAACGTCCAAGGGTTCGGGGGCTACGCCGTCGCTATCCAGTTGAAAGGTGTATCGCCGATCAGCGGAGTGACTGAAATGCTCTATATTCCCCGAACGACCCTTGGCCGGCCCAAACAGGATTTCATACTGACCGCCATCCCAGAATCCTTCCGGCTGGCCGATTCCCCACTGATCCACGTTCCAGTCTGTATCCCAGAAGGCCTGATAGATC
>CALEZK010000319.1 GCA_937928585.1 uncultured bacterium
TCTCGGCGACGAACCAGCGCTGATCGCGCGGAGAGTGCCGGGTGTAGTCATCGCGCGGTGCTCCAATCGCGTTGCCGGCGCGGAAGCGGCTATCGAGCGCGGCTGCGATGTGTTGATATTGGACGATGGCTATCAGTATTTGCGTCTTGCGCGGGACGAGAACGTGCTGCTGATCGACGCGCGCAATCCATTTGGAAACGGCAAGCTGATTCCACGGGGGATACTTCGTGAGCGCCCGGCGGCGGCGAGACGGGCTACGCAGATCATCTTGACGCATTGCGACAATGTGGATGAACGGGCATTGCGTACGTTACGCGAATCATTGCGAGACTGGAATCCTACAGCGCCGATTCGCCAGACACGACATGCTCCCGACACCTGTTGGCCATTATCCGGCGGGGAGAATCTGCCGTTGTCCGCTTTGCGCGGCCAGGAGTTTACGGCTGTTTGTGGGATTGCAAATCCGGAATACTTCGCGAGTACGTTGGAAGACTTGGGTGTGCGCATTATGGAACGGCGATTTTTCGGAGATCATGAGCCGATACCCCAACGCGCACTTGAGGGGCGGTTTCCCATTATCACGACCGAGAAAGACGCTATCCGGACAGGACCAACCCGGGCAAATGTGTACGCGTTGGGAATTCGACTGGAAGACATTGAATGGGAAGCGCTACGGGAAAACGATACGCACCTTCGGTAGGAGCGCGTCGACTTCTTCGCGGGTGAAGTGGCCGATCTCCCATGACATAGCGTTGGCCGTTCCCATGGCGCATCCGAGTTTAGCCATTTCCTGCAGGGACATGCCTTCCATAAGTCCGATTGCGAATCCCGCGACGAGTGAATCACCACTGCCAACGGCGTTAACTTCCTCAATTCTCGGTGGGACAACCTGGAAGCGTTCGCTGCCGCGCGAGACGAATGCACCCTCTTTTCCAAGAGATAACACGATCAATTGGATGCCTTTTGCGTGAAGCGCTTCGACCGCTGACTCGATTGCGCTTTGCGAATTCAATTCCGAACCTGCGAGTTCCTGTAGTTCGGCCAGGTTTGGTTTTACCATGTATGGAACGGCTTCGATACCTTGGGCAAACTCGGCGCCGTGCGAATCAAGAATGGTGAGCACCCCCTGGGATTTCGCAATGGGAATCAACGCTTTATACAAACCACGAATAGACGGATCGGATACCGTGCCACTAAACGTCACCACCTTTGCACCAATGAGGGCTTGCGGAAAAAGACTCAAGATATCCTCATATTCATTGTGGGTCACACGAGAGCCCGGTTCGAAGAAGGCCGTTTGACGATGGCCTTGTTGCTCCAAAACGGTCGTAATTGTTCTTGTTTGCGATGCCACCCATGCGGGAAAACAATCCATCTGATCTGCAATTGTGATCATGTCGACAACATGGTGGCCGGTGTGTCCGCCGACGACAACCATCGCGCGCGTGGGCCGGCCCATTTGCTTGGTGGCCCTTGAAACGTTCGTGCCTTTGCCGCCGGCGATGCAGGTGCACTTGTTCGAGCGCATGAAGGTTCCAGGGACGAGCGACTCAATATAGACGGTCTTATCCACGCACGGATTTGGCGTAACGGTAAGAATCATGTTCGATACCCCAGACTGATGCGCGACAGGAATTCGCTACCACTTTTTTCGAACAGGCACTCCGGCGGCGTCGAGTTCGGATTTGATTGCGGCAATCGAGTAATCGCCGGTATGCACCATGCTGGCGACGATGGCGGCGTCCGCATGGGCCAGTTTAAAAACGTCGATGAGGTGTTGGGGGGTTCCCGCTCCTCCAGAAGCGACGACCGGAATGCCCACGTTTGTCGCAATCAACTTTGTCAGGACAAGTTCAAATCCTGCACGGGTGCCATCGGCATCGACGGAGTTCACTACGATCTCCCCTACGCCCAATCCTTCAGCGCGTCGCGCCCATTCCAATGCGTCCATGCCAGTGCGTTCGCGGAAACCGCGTGTGGTGACTTCATAGCCGCTGGGGAAGCGATCACGGTCATCGACCATGACAGGATCCATGCCCAGGACGATACATTGCGAGCCAAAGATTTTTGCGCCACTTTCGATGATCGCCGGATTGCGAACGGCAAGCGAGTTTACCGAGACTTTTTCTGCGCCTGCGAGGAGAACTTTGTACATATCGTCCAGATTCTCGATGCCACCGCCGACTGCGAAGGGAATATGAACGACCCTGCCAATTTCTTCCACCATGCCGATGTCGATTGGCCTGCGTTCGGCTGAGGCAGTAATATCGTAGAAGACCAACTCGTCCGCGCCGCCGTCGCTGTAGGCTACCGCCATTTCGATGGGATCGCCCAAATCGACGTTATTCTGAAACTTCACACCTTTGGTGACTTTGCGATTGCGTACGTCAAGACACGGCACAATACGTTTGGTTAGCATTGGCCGTTCCATTTGGTGAAGTTTTCGACGAGTTTCATGCCGACGCGACCGGAACGTTCAGGGTGAAACTGGGTTGCGAAGAGATTTCCCTTGCCCACGGCGGACGCAAAGGTGGCGTCCGCGTATTCCGTTTCGCCCATCACGAGATCGCGTGACTCTGGCGCGGGGTAGTAGCTGTGAATGAAATAAAACTCACTATCATTTTCGATTCCCTCGAAGAGCGGGTGTTTCCGTGTGAAGCGCATAGTGTTCCAACCCATCTGCGGGATTTTGCAGAGGGGATCCGGCGCGACAAACTTCCGCACGTGCCCGGGCATGAGGCCGATGCACGGCACTCCGCCATCTTCATCCGACCAATCAAAAATGACTTGAGTACCCAGGCAAATTCCCAAGGTGGGCTTTCCCTGGGCAACGACTTCACGCAGGGGTTCGAGAAGGTTCAGTTCGCGTAGGTGTTCCATCGCCGAAGCCGCGGCACCATCGCCTGGGAAGATAACCCGATCAGCTTCGAGGATCACAGCAGGAT
>CALEZK010000320.1 GCA_937928585.1 uncultured bacterium
ATCAGTCTCCGTGTCATTTCCAATTCTCCTTGAGTAGGCCGCAGTAGGGGCGTAAGAGTACGTGATCGCCCCGCCCCTTCGCTACTCGACAGGTGCAATCGCGCCATTGTGCCGGTATGCTTATGGCACCCAATCGAGGAGAATTCTCATGCACAGTGCACGCCTTCTACTTATTGCGTTTCTCACCGTAACGGCCAGCGTTGCGCAGCCGCTGCTTGCGCCGATGGTGGAGGACGCCCCGGTGGTGCCCGAAGCCGAGCGGTTGGAGAACGTCGAGGGGAAGTCCATCGTGGTCGTGACTCCACACCCCGACGATGAACATTTTTCGATGGCGGCCACCTTGTCCATGCTCGCGAAAAATGGAAACACCATCCAGATTATCGTGCTTACGAATGACAACAAGGGCTCCAAAGATTTGGAGATGACGCGGGAGCGCCTGGCGCGCATTCGCAGGGCCGAGGAAGAAGCGGCAACGCGCGCTTGCGGCATACCTGTCGAGAATCTTACGTGGCTTGGGTACGAAGACGGCGATCTTGAATACGCCGATCCGCGGGTGTTGCGCGGCGAGATTGCGCGCTTGTTGAAAAAGTTCCGGCCAGACATTGTGTTCTGTCCCGATCCGGGAGCAACGTGGGTGCAGTGGCACAAGACCGACCATCGCATGGGCGCGAACATTACGCAGGACGCGTTCATCGCCGCGCAATGGCACCTCTACTACCCGCAACATTTGCTCGATGAGAAGCTGGCGCCGTACGCCGTGCCGCTCGTGTATTACTATTATTCGCAAGCGCCCAATTACGAAGTGGACATCACCGATCTATTCGACAAGAAGGTCGAGGCGGTCGCCGCGCACGTCAGTCAGTTCGAGCCTTCCAACAGCAAGTACACGCCGGACATGCCTGTGGAAACGCGCAAGCAGCTTTACGATGGATTGAAGGCCGCTTCCATGTCGGATGACAGGATCGTCGAACGGTTCCGCAGACAGGAAAACCCCTGAGCGCAGCTACCCAAAGCTGTTCACGAGTTCGCTTACAATCAGGAACCATCCGTCCGCCAGCACGAACAGAATGATCTTGAACGGCAGCGAAATGAAGACAGGCGGCAACATCATCATCCCCATCGCCATGAGGGTGCTCGCGACGACCATGTCGATGATCAGGAATGGAATGTAAATGATGAAGCCAATCATGAATGCGATTCGCATTTCATTCAGAATAAAGGCGCAAATCAGCACGTGCGTGGGCACGTCGTCCGGCGAATTGGGGCGCGGCAGCTTGGCTATGTTAATGAAGAGCGCGAGGTCCTTCGGGTGTTGCAGCACCTGCCGGAACATGAAATCGCGCACCGGCTGCAGGCCCAGCGTGAGTGCCTCCTCTGCGCTGATTTCGTTCGCGATGTAGGGTTGCAACGACTCGTCGTACACCCGCTGATAGGTCGGCGCCATGATGAAATACGTCAGAAACAGCGCGAGGCCAATGAGCACCTGATTCGGTGGTGTCTGCTGCGTCGCCATCGCCTGCCGCAAGAACCCCAGCACGACAATGATGCGCGTGAAAGACGTCGTCATCACCAGAATCGCCGGTGCCAGCGTCAGCACGGTGAGCAGCAGGAAGACCGTCAAAGTCGTCGATAGCTGCTGTGGCTCGACGGATTCGCGCGCAGTTTGAAAAATATTCAAGCCGAGGGAGTTGTCGGGCGGTGGGTCCTGGGCGAGCGCGAGGGGCGCCGCAATCAGCAACAGCGCGGCCACAATACCGAGCCTAGCGACCGGTATCACGCGAGAATTCCTCGAGATTCTGCTGGAAGCGTTCAAGGTCTTTGCGCATCGACGCGACCCAATCGTCGTTCGCATCGCTTGAAGTAACGGGTGCTTCCGTTGCCGCCAGCGTGGTCTGTGCTTTTTTCAGCTCATTCAGAAAAGCCTGCTGCTGCGTCTTTGGGATTGCAGATTCGACCGGCAGCGGCGACGACTCATCCGTGAACATTGCCGCGTCATACTCCGCTACGCGGGAGACTTCGTTGGGCGTCAAGCCGAGAACCAGGACGCGGTCCTTCACCCTCACGAAGACCAATGAAGCTTTCGGGGTCAGGTGAAGTTTGCCCATCACCTGGCCGAGTGACACCCCCGCCAGTAACGGCGTGCGTTTTCCGAATCGTTTGATCAGGTATTGCAGAATCAGAATCATCGCAATCACCGCACACGTGGCGATGATGCTCTGCAGCAAGGCGCGGCCCGTGGACCGCGGCGGCGTCGGCGTTGTGGACTCCGCTACGGCTGCTGCCCCACCTTCGATCGCATCAAGTTCCTTGTAAAGACCGGCCTCGTTCTCTTTCCAATAGTCCGGTGTTTCAGCCGATGCCGGGGCAGGGGGGGCGGTATCCGGCGCAGTGCCTTCCTCTGGTGGGTTCTCTTCCGGCGCGCCCATTTCGATATGCACATCCGGCGGCGGAACCGCTTCGAACTCCGCCTTCGCGCCGCCGTTCCCCGCGATGGCTTCGCAGGTACACAGCGCAAATACGACGATAAGGATGTTACTCCGTGACATCGTAGCCTTCATTCTTGTGTTCTTGGCCAACAAGTTCGCCAATACGCACATGCAACGTGTCGCCAATGACGACAACCTCGCCGCGGGCGAGCGACTGGCCGTTGACATAGATGTCCGTCATTTCACCCGCAAGCTTGCTCAATTGCACGACGCTGCCCCGCTGAAGCTCGAGGACTTCCCGCACCAGCATGTTGCAGGAACCAAGATCAGCGGATACCACCAGCTTGACCCGCTTCAGATCGTCCAACTTAAGATGGGAAGCAGGCGGACCCGACGCCGGCACAATCTCCTCAAAAGTATGTTCTTCCGGCGTATGGGGCTCAGCCATGGGCTACATGTCCTGTATAAAGAATTTCTCGTGATACGCCGCCACCACGCGCGTTTTTTCCGAGGGTTTGCCAAGCAACTCCTGCAGAATCGCGTTTGATTCCTGGACGACGGCCTTCAATATATCCTGTTCCAACTGCGGATTGTCTAATTCTTCGCGTTTCTTGTAGCTGTGCAGTTCGCGAATCTTGGCCGTGAACCGCGACTTGTTCGCCTCCACGAGCGTGCGTGCGCTCGAATTGCCGCAGTCCATCGCCACTTTGTATACGAGAATAGAAGCCGGCATGTCGGGTGAAGGCATGATTACCGTCGACGTGGCCTCGTCGAACGTAATCGTGAGCGAGACGGGTTCCTCGCCATGTCCGCCACCGTGGCCGCCTCCAGCATCTTCCTCCGCATGCGCCTCTTCCTCCTCGCCTTCCTCGCCGTGCGGCTGTTCCGCCAGTTTTGGCATGAACATGACGTAGAAGACGCCCAGCGCGATGCAGACAGAGATAAGGGATGAGACAAGCGCCATGACGATGGTCTTTCCTCCACCGCCGCCACCGCCGTGCGCCGCGCCTTCACCCTCTTTTTCTTTCGGTTCACCCATGGTCGAATTCCTCTAATTAATTTGGTGTTTCTGGAACCGCCTGTTCCGACGGAGTAGGTTGCATGGAGTCGATCATGCCTTGGACCTGCTCGGTTGACTCTTTTGTGAAGTCACCACGTACTGAAATCTGTACCCGGCGGTTCGCCGAGCGTCCTTCCTCGGTCCCATTATCTGCAATCGGCTGGGACGGCCCACACGCGATGATCTCGCATTCGGCCGCTTCCAACCCGCCAGGACCGCTCATCTGCAGCATGACGTTCTTAGCCCGCTGATAGCTGAGGTCATAGTTGTCGGCAAACGCCCCGCCACCGCTAACCGGGATGTTGTCCGTATGTCCCCGGATTTCCACAAAGATTCCCGGCACCTCGCCGAGCGACGACGCCAGTTGATTCAATATCTCGAAAGCTTCCGGCTTGAGGTCGGCGCGTCCGAAATCGAAGAGCACCTGGTTCGGCAGATTGATTTCCAATCCGCCATCCCCCCGGTACTTAATACCGACCCCATCTTCGATACCGAGCACCTGCAACCGATTTCTAAATTCCCGCGCAACGCGTTCGATGCTGCGCGGAACGCGCTGCGGCATCGGCACAAAATTTTGAGATAGCTGCCGGACGGTCTGGTTTTGCGGCATTACACCGAAGGCACCCTGAACGGAGCCGAAGACTTCGGTAATCTTATTCTTATCGATCGAGGAAAACGACACAATGAGCACAAAGAAAGTCAGCAACAACCCCATCAGGTCCCCGTACGTCACCATCCACGCCGGCGCGCTCGTGTCAGGCTGCGGACGTCTCTTAAACCTTCGTGGCATTGGCTAGGCTGCCCGATACCCCTGTTCCCGCATGGAAGGGGAAATGAACGCCTTCAGTTTCTGTTCCACGATGCGTGGATTGTCGCCGGATTGAATCGAGAGGATCCCTTCGATGATGACTTCCTTCACCAGCATTTCATGGCCGGTGCGGACCTTGAGTTTGCCCGCGCAGGGAAGGAAAAAGCAGTTCGCCAACAATGAGCCGTACAACGTGGTCAACAGCGCCACGGCCATGCCCGAACCGATGCGACCGGGATCCGTCAGCGACGTCAACATTTGAATGAGACCCACCAAAGTACCAATCATTCCAAATGCCGGCGCGTAGGTGCCCATCGCGGTCAACACGGACTGCCCCAGCGAATGCCGGTCTTCCATAAACGCAAGATCCGTTGTGAGGATGTCCTTGATCAAATCGGGCGATGTGCCGTCGATCGCAAGTTGCACACTCTTCTGGAGAAACTCGTCTCCCGCGCGGTTTGCATGTGGTTCCAACGCCAGAATGCCTTCCTTTCGCGCAATCACCGAATAATGCACGAGTCGTTCGATGAGCTCATCGGGCGAAGGGGCGCGGTGAAAGAAAGCTTTGCGCAACGAGCCGAACACGCTGATGACATCGCGGAGCGGGTAGTTGGTCAAGGTCGAGGCCAGGGTGCCGCCGACAACGATCAACAATCCCGGGAGGTTAAAAAACAGGGAAGCGTCGCCCCCGGAGAGGATGGAGACCGCCAGAATGCCCATGGCGGCGAGGAGGCCAACGATTGTCGCTATGTCCATGGGGAGCAGACCTTTTCTTGAGTTCAAAGCCCAACCTGCGGACTAGTACGACATAGTGTAGCACTGTTGCGC
>CALEZK010000321.1 GCA_937928585.1 uncultured bacterium
CGAGATAGAGCTCGCCGTTGTATACCGGCAGTTGTTTTCCTTTTGAGTTCTCGCGCATGCGATCGACGCTGTCGGTAAGTCGCCCAAATTCACAGCGCGGTACGCCTACAACATTTGAGAGGCGCTTCCCGTGTTCGAGCATGTTCATCGTGGGGCCACCGCCGCCGTCGCCCCAGCCGAAGGCGAAGGGCACTTCATCTACGAGTTCCTTCTGCTTAAACAGTTTCCATTGTTCGATACAGTCTTTTGGAAGCGGATTGCCGTTGTAGTTCAACGGTGGCATGACCGCAAAAATCTTTGTGCCATCAATGCCTTCCCAATCGAACATGCTGTACGGGAACGCGGTAAACTGCGACCAGTCAATCTTGGTCGTAACAAAAGCCTCCAGGCCCGCCTTGCGCATGATTTGCGGCAGGGACCAGGTGTAACCAAACGAGTCTGGCACCCAGGCAATATGAGAGCGCTTGCCGAATTCGCGTTCAAACCATCGATTGCCGTAGAGGTATTGCCGGATTAGCGCTTCCCCCGCGGGCATGTTGTGGTCGGGTTCGATCCACGGCGCGCCGCATAGCTCCCAGCGACCTTCCTTCACGCGGCGTTTGATGCGCGCGTACAACTCCGGGTAGTGGGTTTTGATCCACTCATACTGCAAAGGCTGGCTGCAGGAAAAGTGAAACTCCGGATACCGATCCATTAGCCCGAGCACGGTCGAGAACGTGCGCGCGCATTTTCTGCGCGTTTCGCGCAGCGGCCAAAGCCAGGCCGTGTCGATATGTGCGTGACCGGCGAGGACAAGCTTGCCCATGCCGCTGCTCTTCTCAAACTGTTTTAGTCCATTTCTAAGATGTCGCTGGGCCTTGTTGATGGACGCGTGGTACGCTGGCGATCCTTTATGCTGCAGATCGACCATGTAGATGGACTCGTCAAGCATCGCCATGAAATGTCGCGCCGTAGTCGTGTTCATGTCGAGCTGTTCCCAAACCTCGAGCGCGACGACGCAATCCCAATAGAAGCTCCACACCCTTGGGTCGCGCACGGCGATGTCTGCGTAAGCGAAATGATGATAGTGATCGTGGCGTGTGCTGGGCGTGGCTTCGAGCGCGATGTCGAATCGCTCGCCTCCCTTGGCCTTTTCGAGGAGATGCAATTCGTCGTGATTGCGATCGAGCCCCTGCATAGGGACCCCATTCACATAAGCGAGCGCCTCACCCCCCTCGATCATATCCGGAGCGCCGTGAACAAACGGGGCAGTCGTTGCCCGAATGAGTGCGAAGACCGTGTTGCCCTTCATCGATTTAGGGATCGTAGCCCTAAGGCGGAACCAGGTTGTCTGGTCGTACCCGCCCCAGCGGTCGCCTACCGAGAACGGTTTCCATCCGGTTTGCGGCGCGCGTTCCGGGCCACGACCCCGGCCAGTCACGCAGAACTCCAGCCCACCAATGGCCTGTCGCTGGCTGTAAATCGTGTCGCCGATCTCGCGAATGCGCGCGCGTAGCTGCGCGGCTTCGATGGTGCGTTCGGTATCAAAAAAAGGCATGAAAGGTTCCTTCTGTTTACGTCCCGGAAAGCCCGGGATTATACCGTCAACGGCTGTGGCGGTACACCGCGTCTTTCTTGCGTGCGGTGTGGCAGGTTCTCGGCGTAGGCGCATCGCGTCGGCGTAAAGACTAAGGATGGGAGACGATTGGGATTTAATTGTCCAAGAGCGTTTTGATATCTGCCTATATTCGATGGTTGAAGCAGTTGGGGCGGTCCACCTCCTATTGGTTCATTCCGGCACCGGCCGCTTCGCCTTGCCCTTACTTTTTGTCGCGGTGTGTTGCACTCGTGAAAGAAAAGCCGTTCGCAGATTTCGCAGATGTGCGCAGGTTGGGGGTGGAAG
>CALEZK010000322.1 GCA_937928585.1 uncultured bacterium
CGAGAGTAAGAGCAGTCTGAGATGACGTCGCACGTGTCGTATTCCTTTTGAAGATAATGGTTGGAGCGCGGGTGGGCGATCCGGTTGCACAATCTGCGCTCACAATACCCCAGAACGCAGATTGATCGCACCCGCCACGTGGTGTAGCGTGGAGATTCAGCGCCGGGCTGGCGCGAGGCCTTCAGCTACCGAGGGGGAGATTCGCTGTGCATTTTCGGCTATTGATTGCTGTTGTATTGATGGGCGGTATTGCCGCGCCAGCGCTTTCCGCGTACAAAGTCGGGGCGGCTTCCGTGGTCATCACGCCGGAGAAAAATATTTGGCTGGCTGGCTATGCGGCGAGAAAAGCGCCCGCGGAAGGCAAAGAGCACGACCTGTACGCCAAGGCGATTGCAATAGAAGACGCTACTGGCGCGCGCTTCGTGCTGGTGACGACCGATCTTGTCGCGGTTTCGCGCGATCTTATGCTTAACGTTTCGGCGCTGGCGCAGGAGAAACACGGAATCGCGCGCGAGCGCTTCATGATTACTGCTTCGCACACGCACAGCGGCCCCGTTACAAACGATCGCCTTTACGACATGTATGGACTCGACGAAACGCAGGGACAATTGATTGCGGAGTATACCGCGACATTGCCGGACAAGATCATGGCGGCGATCTCGCACGCGATAGAGGATTTGGAGCCGTGTACATTGCACTGGGGACAAGGCACCGCGGGCTTCGGGAAAAATCGCCGCCAATACGCTATCGGCGGGGTCAGCGGGGGGATGAATCCAATTGGTCCCGTGGATCACGATGTGCCGGTGCTTCTTGCGCGTAATGCGGAGGGCAACCCCAAGGCGGTTCTATTTGGTTATGCATGCCACAACACGACATTGTCCTGGCAATTTTATTGTGGCGATTACGCAGGCTTCGCACAGGAATACATCGAGCGCTCATTGCCGGGGGCAACAGCGCTATTCGTATCCGGGTGTGGCGCGGACCAGAATCCCCTGCCTCGCGGCACTGTCGCGCTGGCCAAGCAATACGGCGGAGAACTTTCCGGCGCGGTGCTCGGCGTCGTCGGCGGGGAAAGCACGAAGCTCACCGGAGAAATGCGGGGCGCCTATTCCGAGATACCACTGGCGCTGACCGCGCCGCCCACGCGCGAAGAAATCGAGAAGAATCTTCAGCACGAAAACGTGTATGAACAGCGCCGGGCGAAGCGACTACTCAAGGTCATGGATGAGAAAGGTGCGCTCGATACGACGTATCCGTATCCGGTTCAGGTCTGGCAGTTCGGAGATGAACTTCAACTGACCGCGCTCGGCGGCGAGGTTGTCGTGGATTACGCGCTCCTGATCAAGCACGAACTTGGGCGCGATAAGCAGTTTGTAATTGGCTATGCGAACGACGTCTGCGCCTACATTCCCTCCTTGCGCATTTTGCAGGAGGGAGGGTATGAGGGAGGCGGCGCGATGCTGTACTACGGTTTTTATGGGCCGTGGGCGCCGGAAGTGCAGGACCACATCATGAAAACCGTTCATGAATTGACCGGAAAGTGAACTGCGTTGGCTTTCGACGCCGTATATTTGAATGAATGACCGCGACAGAGAAAGGTGCAGGGATGCGAGTTTCATGGGCTGTGTTGGGTGCAATTGCCGTGTTGAGCGCACAAGCGCAAGACGCTTCGCCCGTGTTTAGGGCGGGGGCCGCGACGGCCAATATAACGCCGTGGCTGGGCGTATCCATTGCGGGCAATATGAACGATCGCAAGGCCGCGTTCATTCATGACGAGTTGCACGTGCGATGTCTCGTGCTGGACGACGGCGCGAAGCAGTTGGCCTTCGCCGTTGTGGACAGTTGCATGGTGCCGCGCGAAATCGTGCTCGACGCCAAGCAACGCATCACCGAAGCAACACAGATACCCGCGGAACATGTGCTCATTTCGGCGACGCATACGCATGAAGCGGCATGCGCAACGCCCGTATTTCAAAGCGACCCCGATCCGGAATATCAAAAGTATCTTGCGGTCAAGATATCGGATGGTGTTCGGTGCGCCGTGAACAATCTTGCGCCCGCGCAGATCGCGCGCGGGTCCGTGACGGTGCCGGATCAAGTATTCAATCGACGCTGGAAAATGAAAGAGGGCGCGATCGGTCCAAATCCTTTTGGCGTGGTGGACAAAGTACAAATGAATCCGCCGCGCGCAAGTGAAAACCTGATCGAGCCGTCAGGGCCGATAGATCCCGAGGTGGCCTTCATCATGGTGAAGGCGCCGGATGGGCGTCCTGTCGCGTTGTTTGCGAACTATTCGCTGCATTACGTCGGTGGAGAAGGGCCAGCGCATATATCCGCGGATTATTTCGGAATGTTCGCCGATCGCATTCAGGATTTGCTCGGCGCAGACCGGTTGGATCCGCCATTTGTCGGCGCGATGACCAATGGAACGAGCGGCAACATCAACAACATCAATTTTGCGGTGCCCGGAGAATCAAAGCCGCCCTATGCGCAAATGCGGCATGTAGCGGAGGCCGTTGCGCAGGACGTCTATCGCGCTTCGCGCGAAGTCGAGTGGCTGGATTACGTTTCGCTGGACGCCGCAACGAAAGAGCTGACGCTGGGCGTGCGCAAGGCGACACCGGAAGAACTCGAGCTTGCGCGCGAGACCGTGCGTAAGGCGGAGGGACGCGAGATGAAGACTCTTCCGGAAATCTACGCCCGCGAAACCGTGCTGTTGGCCGAGTATCCGGACACTGTTCCGGTTACGGTTCAGGCTTTGCGCATTGGAAACTGGGGCATCGCGGCCATTCCGTGCGAAGTGTTTGTCGAGATTGGTTTGGACATCAAAGCAAATTCCGCTTTGAAACCGGCGTTTACGATCGAGCTGGCAAACGGGTACAACGGTTACTTGCCAACGGCCGCGCATCACGAGCTGGGTGGATACGAAACCTGGCGCGCGCGGTCGAGTTATCTTGAGGTCGGCGCTGCCGACGCGATTCAATCCGCGGCGCTTGAATTGTTATCGCAATTGGAAGGACGTTCGAAATAATGATGGACTCTCGTGTTGGAACAGTAGGCGAGATGCAATCCTTGTCGGGCCGGGCATCACGTTTCGGCATTTGCCTCGTTGGATTGATCCTGTTGTGTGGATTGGCGCATGGCGAGACCCTTGCGGAACTTGGCGCGCGACTGGGGCGCGAAACGCAGGAGGCGTATGCGAAATCGCCATTTACTGCAATCTCTTCAAACTATTTCAATCGGTTCGCGCGCGATCCGGAAGCGAAAGCGAACGTCAACGAGATCACATTGGACGGAGAATGGGCCATCGTTAACGAGGCTAAAGATATACAGTTTGCTGACGTCATGGCAGGCCATCTGATCGAGTTTCTCGGCGATCGCATGGGGGTGCAGATCGCGAACGGCGGGGCCGGCGCGCGGAAGATTGTGTTGTCGGATCGGGGCGCGCCCGATATGAAGCCGGAGAGTTTTACGATCGCGGTAGCCGCTGACCGAATCGCAGTCACCGGCGCTGACGCAGAAGGCATGCGCGACGGCGTTGTAAAACTTGTATCGAGAATTGGCATGCGACAGGCGCCAATTATCGAGAAAGGAACGCAGACGTATTCGCCACGGTTGCGCGTGCGCCTGGGCACAACGCCCTATGGCGGGTCGACGCGCGATCTTATATTCATGGGGTATAACGCCGTGTTTGCCGGTGGTGGCGAACTGTACGGCATATCGCAGAGCGATGCGATTCCGGAGCTTGCGGCGCGCCGTGTTGCGGGGGCGTTGGAAGGTACGGCGAAAGCCGTGGCCGATGCCAAGCAGAACAAACTGAAGGCCTATGCCTTCGTGTCGCTGCGGTCGAAATTTCCCGAGAACGATCCGATTTTTCAACGCGACCCGAGTATCCGCGGCACGCGGACCTGGAAAGCGGATGGCGAGTTTGTTTTGTGCACCGAGCACCCTGCGGTAAGGCAATTTCTTTCCGAGTCGATGAAGGGAATGTTCGATGCCGCGCCTACCCTCGATGGCGTAGTACTCATCATCGGTGGGGAAGGTTTCTATCATTGTTTCATGCGTCCTTTCGGCGTAGAGAAGGGACATACGAACTGTACGCGATGCGAAGCGTTGGGTGCGGACACTGTGGTTGCCAATCTCTGCAATCTGCTGGCTGACGCGGCGCGAAGCGTGAACCCCAAAGCGGAAGTGATCGCTTGGCCGTATTCGGCTGAGCACGTATGGTCATTAGACAAGGCACAGTCCGGCTTTATCGCGAAGCTCAAGCCGGGCACGGGCATCTTCACCGAGATGGAGAAAGACGAGTACGTTTCCAAACCTGACGGTGTGAACAAGCATCTCTGGGATTACAGCATCGATATGATAGGGCCGGGTGAGCGCGCTAAAGAGCAAATTGCCGCCTGCCGCAAGGCGGGCATCTCGATCTATATGAAAAGCGAACCAGAACTGGCATTCGAGGCGCCCCGACTTTCCCATGTGCCGTGCATGGATCGATGGATTGATCGCGCCGAGGCGCTAGCATCGTGTGGTGCGGACGGGGCATGGGTGTTCCCGGCGTTTCGTCCCTGCTATGGCACGCCACCGGCGGAGGCGAACCAGTTGGTGTGGTGGGACCCAGCGCCATCGAAAGACGACGCCTTGAATGCGTTGGCAAATCGTATTGCGGGACCCAAAGCTGGCCCGAAGCTGCGCGAAGCGTGGCGGCATGTATCGGACGCCATACCATTTTCGCCGGAGATACCGCCTTATTACACGGGGCCATATTATCTAGGGCCGGCGCACCCGATGTGCGCGGACAAGAACGCAAAGGTGCCGGAGGTTTTCTACGGCCAGTATCTATTCATGGCGGAGATGTCCGATTCGGAGGGATTGCCCGCCCGACCTACCTATTTCGACTCACCGCGCGGCAACGTGCCGGTGTTTTTACGCATGTATCGTGAGATGGAAGCGCATCTGAAGCTGGCGGCAGATGCCGTAGACGCGGCGCTGCCCGATGTGCCCGAGCGTTGCAGGCTTGTTTTCGATTCCGAATCATCCGCGATTCGGTGGTTCTACCGTACCGCACGCGCACATGCGAACTTCTATGAGTCGTGTCAGTTGCGCGACGCACTTGCGGCGTTGGCAGGGAAACCAGACAAGACGCCCGAAGAACTTATTGTTGCGCGCGAGCACTACGAGCGCTGGCTGCGCGTGCTGATGGACGAGAAGGAGAACGCCAAGGCCGCGCTCCCGATTATGGAAGCGGACGTCCGGCTGGATTGGTATTACGGTAGCGACCACACGTTTCCGCACGGGGCGGACATGATTCGGGAGAAACTGCGGATTCTGGACGTCGAACTTGCCGAAGTCTTGCCGGGAGTTGCGAGAAAGGTCGGTTTGGATGGAATCTGAGCTTCTAAACAGCGTGATTCGACGCGGTCTTGTTGTGTCGATTGCGAATCCCTACAATACACGCTTCAATCGACACGGTTTAACGAGGACGTTATGCGAATTGCAGTCGGCAGCGATCATGCAGGGTTCGAAGACCCGAAACCGTATTACAAGCCCGCAATCATTGAACATTTGAAATCTCATGGTCATGAAGTAATTGATTGCGGGACGGAAGGTCCTGATTCCGTTGACTATCCTGATTTTGCGGAAGCGGTTGCGTCCGCCGTGCTTGAATCGCGCGCGGATTGCGGCGTGCTCGTGTGTGGCACCGGAATCGGGATTTGCATGGCCGCGAACAGGCACAAGGGTATCCGCGCCGCGCCGGTGACCACCGACGAAACCGCGCGGCTGAGCCGCACACACAACAATGCCAACATCATTTGCTTCGGCCGCCGCATTCTGACTTTGGAAGAATGTATTCGGCTGCTGGATATCTGGCTGGACACCCCGTACAGCCATCACCCCCGACACGATCGTCGCATCGAGAAAATGGGCTAACCGTATCGGGCGGAGTGGCGCGTTTCCTTACGCGCCTTATTCTGGAGTACTCATGAGCGTTTTGACCCCACGAGAAATCGTCGAGGAACTCGACAAGTACATCATCGGCCAGCGTGATGCGAAGAAGAAAGTCGCGATTGCATTGAGAAACCGTTGGCGTCGGCAACAGCTTGCGGACAATCTCCGCGACGAGGTTTCGCCGAAGAACATCATCATGATTGGTCCGACTGGCGTCGGTAAAACGGAGATTGCACGGCGCTTGTCCAAACTCGCGGACGCACCCTTTATTAAAGTCGAGGCCTCAAAATTTACCGAGGTGGGGTATGTGGGCCGTGACTGTGAATCGATGATTCGCGAATTGACTGAAGTGGCCGTAAGCCTGGTGCGCGCGGAGGTCATGAATGAAGTCGAAGCGGCTGCGAAGGCTTCGGCGGAGAGAAGGCTGCTGGATTTGCTTTTGCCGCCGAAGGAACGGCCTCAGTATGTGTTTCGCCCCGGCGATCCGAACGCGGGGGACGAGGGGCCCGCGCCGACGGCAGGCGCGGACGACAGTGAAGCACGCACGCGCGCGTTTCTGTTGGCGAAGCTGCGCGCCGGAGAGTTGGACGGACGCGAGATCGAGCTGGACGTGCGTGATACGGGAAAGACATCGATGATGCAGGTGTTTTCGAAT
>CALEZK010000323.1 GCA_937928585.1 uncultured bacterium
GTCTGCGGGAGTAGATGCCGTGGATGACGTGGTTGCGGTTGCCGGGGGGCGCGCCGGTGAGGTCGAATCCGCCGTGGTGGGGGCAGCGGCCGGAGGCGTGGTTCGATGTGTTGGTGCAGGGGGTGGCGTTGGGAAGTCGGGCGCCGCAGATGCGGTGGTTTAGTTGGGTTTCGGTTGCGTTGACGGTGGTTATCCAGGATTCGGTCCAGGTGCGGGCGCAGGGGGTGCCGAGGGCAGTGGTTGTTGTGGACATGGTTGTAGATCTCCTTACTGCTTAGTCCACAGCGTTGCAGTTTAAGCGGGGAGTTGTCCGCAGATTGCACAGATGAACACAAATTGAAGTAGAAGGAGCGTGGGTATGATTTGCGATACGTGTGGTGCGCTTTTTAGTGCGCGTTGGGTAGGTGGGCGTAAAAAAATAGGTGGCTGTGGAGTTGGTGAAAAAGCCACCTTCTTCGCTGTCCCCTATTGATTGGTTAGCGCCTCCTAGAAAAACCGGAGATTCGATCGGAAATGCGTTGTCAACGCAGTTCCCTAGTGCTTAACCAACGCGAAGCGGCCTTTGCGGATGGCGGCGTCCGTTTTTGTGCGCAGGTCGGAGCCATGTATTTCCAGTGAGCTGTCCTGGAGTCGCCACACGCCGTCCTGTCGGACGAAGTGGTAATCAATGGCCCAATAGGTGGTGCGTTCTTCGAAGGTGGTAGCACGCATATACACCGTGCCACGCCCAACGGTGTCGCCGAACAGCACGTATTCGGGCGAGGCGACGGCGTCTACGGCGATCTCGGCGAAGCGGCATCCGTTCGAAAGGGAGCGCGCGTCATTCGCGAGCACGCTCATGTGATCACGCAGATCGGCTGCGTCAACGTACGCGGTGGCGTTAAGGTGGAGTCCGAAGGTGGCCAAGGCGAGGATTGTGGCGATCCAACCGGTGAACCTGGACGAACGCAAGGTGGGCATGGACTTTCTCCTCTCCGCGTCTGGAAACGCGGGAAAGTGTCGAGCATCGTCAAGGTAACGTTGGGCGGGCGCGATCTATTCGCGGACGAGGCGCGGGGCTATGTAAGCGGCATGCCGCTGGCCTGGAGGAGGGTCTTTTGTACGGCAAGGTCATGCGCTTTTGCGTATTCAAAGGTGCGTTCCCCCCGAATGCACGCGGCGAGATCGGCGAGGTCGGCGGCGTGGCGCGGCAGGTCTTCGAAGGGAATTGTGTGCGATCCCGCGGCATACTCGCCCACGGCCTCGCGCAGTACGAGTCGCGCTGCCGGCGGCTCGAGCGGATTGAGCGTAATCGTCCCGCGCGTGCCGGAGACCTTGAAACGGCGTGATGCGAATGCGCTCGGCTCCATCGCGGCGGACTCGACGGAAACCAACGCGCGCGGATACTCGAGGACCGCAAGCGTGTTGTCCGCGAGGGCATCCTGCGCGGGACTGTCGTGGCGAATGTGCGCGGTGACCTTGTCCGGTGCGCCAAGCAGCAGGACGATGATGTCGATGAGGTGGCAGGCGAGTTCGAACATGATGCCGCCGGAGAATGCGCCGATGCGCGCGCGTTTGAACGCGTCGAGATCCGTGCACATGCTCGCGTGAATGGCGTAGATATCGCCGAGCCAGCCTTCGCGCACGGCGCGGCGAATGAAATCGAAGCCGGGGTTGTAGCGAAACATGTAGCCCATCTGCACGAGCAGGTTTTTCTTCTCCGCCGATTCCAGCAGCGCTTGAAACGATGGCAGGGACGCGCCGGCAGGTTTGTCGAGATGAATGTGCTTGCCCGCTGCGATGGCGAGGTGCGCAAGATCGAGCAAGCGCGAAACGCCGGATTCAATGGCGATCATCTGGATCGATTCGTCTTTCAGTAGATCATCATTCGACAACCAGCGAACATTTTGCAGCGCGGGGTTGGCCTCGAAACTTTTGCGGACGGACGCGTCGGGCTCGCATACACCGACCACTTCAAAGTCCGGCGATTTCAATGCAACCTTCAGGAGATCAATTCCGTGCGCGTGATCGATGCCGAGTATGCCGCAGCGGATTTTTGGCGCGGGCGCGCCTTGCGCGATGTTTGCGATGACACCGCTAGCCGCGATGGATTGAAGGAACGATCTACGGTTCATGAATTCTGGTGCTCCATGCGGACGTTAAGCAGTAGGGCCACCAGCGGCATGCTCTGTGGCAAGCGCATTCACATAGTCCGGATCCAATTTTGGAAACAGCACTTCTGGTGAGTTCAGCGGCGCGCCGGAGGGGAGGCCGGCTTTAGCTGCGTGCCAGCCATCGTCGCCGCCGTCGGGCCCGCCTTTGGGATGCGTAACGTTGAGAATGCCCGCGAGTTTTTCTGCGCCGTCTGGCGTGAACGGTACGAGCGCGGTGCACAGCGCGCGCACGACCTGGCAGCAGACGTAGAGCGTGGTGCCGGTGCGCGCGAGGTCTGTTTTACGCGTAGTCCACGGCGCTTTGGTGTCGAAATAGACATTTGCTTTGCGGCCCATGTCGATGAGGCGTTCGGAGGCTTGTCTGAAGCGAAAGTTTTCGAGCGATTCCGCGATTGCGTCGAGTTGCGACGGCAGCGAATCGAGCAGGGTACGGTCGTCGGCGTCGAGGTCGCCGGCGTCGGGCACTTTGCCGTCGAAATTTTTCACGGTCATGGTTAGCGAGCGATGCACGAAATTGCCGACGACATCGCACAACTCGCCGTTGTAGCGGTTGAGGAATTCGTCCCAGTCGAAGGCGGCGTCGCGCGCTTCGGGCATGATGGCGCAGAGGTAGTAACGGATCGCGTCGCGGCTGAAGCGTTCGACAAACCAGCGCACGCTGATCATGTTGCCTTTGGACTTCGAACCTTTTTCCGTTTTGCCCGTTTCGCGGTTGTAGACGTTGAGGTACTCGTTGCCGACGACGTTGTCGGGAAGAATGTAATCGCCCTGGCCCATGAGCATTGCGGGAAAGATCACGGCGTGGAATGGCACGTTGTCCTTGCCGATGAAGTGAACGAGGCGCGTGGATTGATCCTTCCACCACGGTTCCCATGCATTGGCATCGTTCTTGGCGTCGATTCCCCACTGGCGCGTGTTGGTTACGTAACCGATGGGTGCGTCAAACCAGACGTAAATGCGCTTGCCGGCGGCGTCCGGATCGCTTAGAGGAATGGGGACGCCCCAATCGGTGTCGCGCGTGATGCAACGCTCGCGGAGTTCACTGACCCAACCGTTTGCGATGCCCTTGACGTTGGTGCGCCATTCGGAATGACCGTCAAGCCATACCTTGAGTGCGGCGGAGAAATCCTGCAGGCGCAGAAACCAATGTTTCGAATCGCGCAAGACAGGCGTGGACGTGTCGCCGGGGATATTCACGCGCGGGCTGACGAGATCCTGCGCGGTGTACTGGGCGCCGCAATTCTCGCACTCGTCGCCGGTGGCGTCCGCATAGCCGCATTTCGGGCAGGTGCCTTTCACATAGCGGTCGGGGAGAAATTTTTGGGACTGCTCGGTGAACCACAGTTCCATCGTTTGCTGGTCAATGTGGCCGGCTTCCAGGAGTTTGGTGAAGAAGGCCTGCGTCGTGTCGGCGTGAAGGGGCCAGGACGTGCGGCCATAGATGTCGTAGGAGATTCCGATGCGCTCGAATGCTTCGGCGTTCGCGGTGTGATAGCGGTCGATGACTTCCTGCGGGGAGATCCCTTCTTGCAGGGCGGTGAGCGTAATGGGTACGCCATACTCGTCCGAGCCGCCTATGTAGAGGATGCGTTCGCCGCGGATGCGTTTGAAGCGGACATAAATGTCCGCGGGCAGGTATGCGCCCGCGAGGTGTCCTAAGTGGATGTGCCCGTTGGCATAAGGGAGCGCGCTGGTGACCAGCGTGCGGCGGAAGGAATGTTCGGTTGTCATGCGGTATCCCGTGCGTATGCGTAGTGCGTTGAAACGCGGGTGAATGCCCGCGCCAAGTGGGGGATTCTACCGTTCTGCGGGCTGGAGTTTCCAAGGCGGGTGTGGGGATATCTACCGCGAAGGCGGAAGAACACGAAAAGGAGAAGGGGAGATGGGAAAAGGTTCGAACGGACTTTCCCAAAAATTGGATCCTGATTTACACTCTTGCCGCAGCAGGAAGGTTTTGACTACGGGTAAAGCTGTATATACAATATGTATGATAGATTTGAATGGGACGAGGCTAATAACGCCTTAAATATTCAGAGGCACGGCATCGATTTTGTCGACGTGTCGGAGATGTTTGATTACCCGATGGTGACTTTTCTCGACCAGCGAGCGGACTACGGCGAAGATCGTTGGGTTGGCATAGGGCATCTTGGGCCTCGGCTCGCTGTCGTGATATTTACAGAAACGCAGGATTCGGTCATCCGAATCATATCCGCCCGAAAGGCCACGATCCGTGAAGAAGCCATCTACCGAGACCAAATCTAAAACAGATTGGAACCGCTTGGCGTCGATGAAAAACGATGAAATCGACCTCAGCGATATTCCGGAAATCGATCCGAAAGTATTTGACAGCGTGGAAGTTCGGCTGCCAAAACCTAAAGAACTCATATCAATGCGGTTAGATCCCGACGTCTTGGCCTGGTTCCGTGATCAGGGATCAGGATATCAGACTAGGATTAACGCGGTGCTTCGGGCTTACATTAAATCCCAAGCGAAGTAGCGAGGATAGCTGAGGCTGGACATCTCCAAGCTACGGTGTCGTAACGCGGTTGGGCGCCATCGGTATGTTGAGTGGGAAACTATGCGGTAGGAAGGCGGAGCGTCCGCCTGTCCAGGGCCTGTAGCCGCTGTCATGGGAAGATTTCTGGATTTGGGCTATACTATGGCGCGAAATCCAGGATGCGGAACAGGGGAATTTTAATGCGTAAGTTCCTGCCTTTAATAGCCTTATTGCTGGTCAGCGCAGTTTTTTCCGGTTGCCCGAGAGGGAACAATCCCAAGGGGTTTGAGTTTACCAGCGCCGATTTACAGGGTGGTTGGCGGGGTTTTGGGGATTTTCTGGCCGGGGCGGGCGGCGGTGGCGCGGAAGACGACGACGATGCAGCGGAACGGACGCTGGTCGAGCCGGATGTCATTCGTCAGGTAGGCAGCACGCTCTACGTGCTGAATCAATTCCGCGGGTTGACCTTGGTTGACCTCGATACCAAGGAAGTCCTCGACCAAGTTCCCACTTTGGGTTTTCCCCGTGACCTGTACGTGGTCGGCAACCGGGCCTATGTGCTGGTTGCTTATGCAGCCGACTTTGAAGCGGATGGCGACACCGTCACCTATGAGATCGCTTCGCGGTTGTATGTCGTCGATATTTCCGACCCGACGGAATGCGAAATCGTTTCGACTTTTGGGCTTGACGGCGACCTGACCGACAGCCGGCTTGTGGGCGATGTGTTGTATGCCGTTACCGCGGAGTACGACTGGAGTTGGCTTGACGGCGTGGCGGTAAAAGCGAAGGCGTCAGCGTCGCACATTGCCAGCGTGAACATTGCGGATGAAGAGAACATCTTCGAGGCCGATCAGGTTTCCACCAGCAGTATTGGCGATGTTGTGTATGCGACGAACGCGGCGATCTTTGTTGCAGGGTGGGATTGGGGTGACGACGAGAGCACGATCACGCATGTGGACATCAGCGATCCTGCTGGTGACATGCAGGTCAATGATTCCATCACCATCAAAGGACATGTGGCCGACAAGTTCAAGATGGATGTGTTTGACGGCGTGCTTCGCGTGGTTTCGAGCGGATGGAGCGACGATGAAAGACGCGTCTTCGTTACGACGGTTGACCTAACGAATCCCAACGATTTGACGAAACTTGCTGAACTCGAAGTCGAAGATGCAGCGGGCGAAACCCTGTTTGCAACGCGATTTGACGGTCCCCGCGCATACATCGTTACGTTCCTCGTGATTGATCCGCTGTTCGTATTCGACTTGTCCGATCCGGCGAATCCGGTGATGACGGGAGAACTTGAAGTGCCGGGTTGGTCAACGCACATTGAACCGCGCGGCGACACGCTCATTGCGCTTGGCGTGGATGATTCGGGAGACGGTTGGCAAGTTAGCATGAGCCTGTTTGATGTCACCGACGTGGCGAATCCGTCGTTAACGGATCGCGTCAACTTCGGCGAGAACTGGAGTTGGTCCAGCGCATTTGAAGATGTGAAGGCGTTGACCGTGTTGGATGACGTAATCATCGTTCCATTCTCCGGATGGGAGGAAGTGGGTGGCGGTTTCGACCGATTGCAGTTTGTCTCGTGGTCACCGAGCGATTTAACCAAGCGCGGCACGGTGGATCTGCAAGGAAGCATTCTTCGGACATTTGAACACGACGGCAACTATTACGGCGTGACGAGCGAGCAGCTTGCGGAGATTGATGGATCCGATCTCGATGCCCCGGAAGTGGTCGATACGGTTACGTTGGCGGAGAACGTCGCGGACTTCGTCGAACTTTCCAACTCGGTCGGGGTTGAGGTTATCACGCAGTACGATACGGGAAAGACGATTGCGCGCGCGGTTGGACTTCCACTCAAGGGCGGGCTTGGTGAAATAGAAGTTGAGATCGGCGAACTTGCTGGGGCGCATCTGCGCGGGGAGTCCGTGGTTCTCATCGGCACGTCGTGGCAGAACGAAAAGGGATACAGCATCGCGGTGATCGACTTTTCGAATCCTGCCAGCCCGGAATTGGACGGCGAGCTTGAAGTCGATGTGCGGCCGTACTACGGATACTGGTGGATGCTGCCGTTGTACGATATTGGCGGCGGTGGCGGCGTGGTGCCGGCAGGTGGCGCGGCGATGGACATTGCGATTTGGCCGCGGTATCCGGCATTCCAACAGGAGAACACGCTGATCGCGGGCGACACGCTAGCGTTGCGATGCACGGCAAATTCGTTCGATGAAACAATCGGCGATGGCGCCGCCTACGAAGGCGTTGCGCTTGTCGATCTCGGCGCGCTCGAACTTACCGCAACGATAGGTTTTGGATTTGACGCCGTGACTTCGGTCGATGCGGTAGACGATTTGCTGTACGTCTCCAGCAAGACCTATATCGATCAGCCGGCTTTCCCGGGATTACGCGGACCACTTTGTGCTTACTTCATTACCGAGCTTGATCCGGAAGCGCTCGATGCAGGCCCGACTGTGAATGTGCCCGGGACGTTTGTGCAATACGACGCAGAATCGGACGTGTTGGTGCTGCGAGACGACCAATGGGATCTTGGCTACAACTACGAGACATTGCTTCGCAGCGTTTCGTGGAGTGGCGGGCTTGGCGTGGACGAGATTGACAATACGCAGTTGCCGGAGTACTCGTCGGTTGTGCTTGGGCGCGGCGCGAAACTGTTTGTGGAATCCTACGACGAAGGGGTAAACCTGGATATCGTGAATGTTTCGCCGAGCGGCGCACTGCAGAATGGCGGCGGAGTGCGGGTTACGGAAGACTGGGGCAACCTAATCGATGCAAACGGCGCGAACGCCTACTTCGGCATTGGCGGCGGCGCGATCGTGCGATACGAATGCACTTCCTCGCCGGATCTGAAAGAAATTATAGAGGTAATGGGGACGCCGCAACGAATTCGATTCGAGAATTCCGGTACCTACGCGCCACTGGGTTATTTTGGGATCGTGCAGTTGCCGCAATAGTTGTTTGATTGAATCAAGGCGGCCCTCGCAATGATTGCGAGGGCCGCCTTTTTTGTTCAACGGAAGAACGTCTGAGTTTTTAGCGTTGCCAATCCAATATGAACTGCATCACGCGCTTGATGAACGGGGTAAGGCGCGTTCGGTTGTAAGCGTCGGCGGCGCGTTTGATCGCCTCCGCGCGCGTTGGATACGGAAGAATGACATTCGCGAGTTTGCCCAGCCCGATATCCTCTGACATTGCCGTCGCAATCATGGGCAACATGTCGCCAGCACTTCGTCCCACAATGGTTGCGCCGAGAATCTTTCCAGATCCCTTTTTCAGATGCACCTCAAGAAAGCCCTCGGACTCGCCTTCGGTTTTCGCGCGGTCGTTGTCTTCCATGTTGATGCGAATGGTTTCGATTTCAACTCCGCGCTCGCGGGCTTCGCGCGCGTTCATGCCAATGCGCGCAACTTCTGGATCTGTATACGTGCACCATGGGATGGTCAAGGCGCTTGCGCGTTTTTTGCCGGCGATTCCGAACAGGGCATTTTGAATGACGACACGCGCGGCGGCATCCGCGGCGTGTGTAAACTGGAATCGGAGACAGACATCGCCGGCTGCATAGATTCGAGGATTGGCCGTTTGCAGAAAGTCGTTCACGCTAATGCCGTGTTTATCGACCAATACACCCGCTGATTCAAGGTTGAGGTTTTCAACATTCGCGCGCCGGCCTGTCGCCACAAGGATGGCGTTTGTCTGGCACGTCGACTCCTGCGTCCCGGTTGTTATCGTGACATCGATCAGATCCCGAAGTTTCTGAACGCGGGTTACGGAAGCATTCAAGCGCACCTCTACGCCGTCCCGCGTGAGCCGATCCTCAAGTACCTTGGCTACTTGCGCGTCCTCCCGCGCGAGTACCTGGGGGCCGGTCTCAACCAGAGTCACCTGGCTTCCGAGGCGTTGAAACGCTTGGGCAAGTTCGCAGCCAATAGGGCCGCCACCGATCACCAGGCATCGGGCGGGCAATTCCGTCAGATTGAAAATCGATTCGTTCGTGTAAAAACCCGAGTCGGCGAGTCCTGGTAGTTCCGGAACGGCTGCGCGCGCGCCCGTTGCTATGACGGCCCGTGCGAAGAGCAGTTTTTGTCCATTTACGTCGATGGAATCCGGCGTTACGAAACGCGCATCTCCAAAATAAACATCCACGCCCAACTTCCGAAAGCGGTGGGCGGAATCGTGCGTGCTAATCTCACTTCGAATGCGACGCAATCGCTCCATGACCGCGGCGAAATCGGCGCGCGGTTCAACATTCAGGTTAATACCCAACGACGCTGCGCGACGCAGTTCGGCCATAGCGTGCGCACTGCGTAAAATTGCCTTGGACGGGATGCAGCCTGTAACGAGGCAATCGCCGCCCATCAGATTCCGCTCGATCAGGGCGACCTTGGCGCCAAGCCCTGCGGCGCCCGCCGCGGAAACCAGCCCCGCTGTGCCGCCGCCGATGACCACGAGGTTGTAGCGGCCTGTTGGGACTGGATTGACCCAGTCGCGCGGGTGCGTGTTTTGCACGAGGGTCTCGTTATGGTCATCGGGCAGGTACACGGTGCTCACGGCTCCGCAGACTCCTCTACCGCGTTTTGATCAAGAATCTGCTTGGCTTTCCGGGAGAGATAGACCGTCAGCACCACCGTCGCCAACAAGCCAATTGCGAGCAAGAACCATTCGCCCGGTGTGCGCGCCCGAGAGCCCGAGAATACCGAGGCGACATCCCGCGCAAGCGAACCGATGTACACATAGAGGACTGTTGCGGGCAGCATACCGATCCAGGTCGCGACAACATACTCCGATAGACGCACGTGGGTGAGGCCGAATGCGTAGTTCACGACGTTGTACGGCATGACGGGAGAAAGGCGCACCAAACCGACAACTTTCCAGCCGTCATGCGCGACGGCGCGGTCAATCGCGACGAAGACCTTGTTATGCGAGATCCTCTGCGCCACCGTTTCGCGGGCAAAGTGCCTGCCAATCAGAAACGCGGCGGTTGCGCCAATCGTTGACCCGATGGACACGGTGATGGTGCCGGTCACGACACCAAACAAGGCGCCGGCGCCCAACGTAAGGATAGAGCCGGGGACCAAGAGAATGGTCGCTACGACATAGGCGATCGCAAGTGCGACGGGTCCCCATGCGTCAAGCGATTCCACCCAGTGTAAAAATGCGCTGAGGACTTCACGGAGGGGGAGCACGCGCGATGCGCCATAGAGCATCACTGCACTGAGTATCAGTGCAATCACACCCGCCAGTTTGCGGCCCTGTGGTGAAAGCGCCGTATTCCGTTGCCCCGTTGCACCCCGCACCACTATATACCGTTAGTCTTCGGAAGCACGCATGGGAAAGCGACGAACCTTGCGTTCTTCCTGATAGTGCAGGGCGCCCTCTCGCAAGGTGAAAGAGATTGCTCCACTGCGATCCGTGCGCAGTACCGGCACAGCCTTTTCCCTATACCGTTCAAGAATCGGCTCGTCCAGGACCTGTCGTCCACGCGCACCCGTCGAGATAACGGCGAGTTCAGGACTGACGGCATCAATAAACGCCGGAGTGCTTGACGTGTCCGCGCCATGGTGCGGCACTTTTAGGACATCGGCGTCAATGGCAATGCGATCGAGCGTCGACTCGGCCATTTTCTCCACATCGCCGGTGAACAAGAACACATGCTCGCCGAATGGAACACTGATGACGAGACTTCGATCATTTGGCGCGGTTGTATCCGACAGATCCAGCGGTGGGTGGTGCACGGGGACTTCGGTGTCTCCAACCTCGATTACATCGCCGCGCTTTACGCGCAGTAGCTCGACGCCACGGCGCTCGCACCGATTCCGCAGCTCGGATTCGAGCGGGCGCTCGTCGTTGTCATCGCTGAGGATGACGGTTCGCACGCGGAAGTTGTCGATGATGTACAAGAGGCCGCCCATGTGGTCTCGGTCCGAGTGCGAAGCGACAACCGCGTCAAGTCGCGTGACGCCGCGGGACCACAAGAACGGCGCAACGGCGCGCGCGCCGTAGTTATAGCGGTCATTGGCGTCGCCACCGTCAATAAGAATGCTCTCGCCGCTCACGGTGCGGACGTAGGCCGCATCGCCGTGGCCGACATCGAGGAAAACGACCTCAGGTTCATGAAAACGTACGAGCCAAACGACCCCGGCGCATGCGAGCAGGACAAGCGATAAACTTACATATCGGCGCTGAGACTTTTCCGCAAACGTCGCGACAGCAAGACACACCGCGAAAGACAGGTAAAGTATGAGCGCCAGAGTCGACGGCTCCGTCAGTGCGGGGGTGTACATTTGCGGCGCCGAGGACCAGTCCGCAACACGTCGAATCAGGTAGACGGGCAGCAGCGTCGCGTATCCAACGATCTTTGCGAGCGGCATCGACACATGTACCAACACCGAGGTGGCTATGCAAAGCCACAACACGCTAGCCAGAAGCGGAATGACGATGAGATTCGCGATTGGCCCCGCTAGCGCGAATACATGAAAATTCGCGGCGATGAAAGGCGTTGGCAGTATCTGCACTGCCGCAGAACTCGCAATGCTCGGGCGCGACCACCACGGTAGTTTTATCAACCAGGACTTGAACAAGGGATAATAGAGAAGAATCGATGCGATGCACGCAAACGAGAGTTGAAAGCTTACGTCAAAGATAATGCGCGGATCCCAGAGCATCAGGGCGAAGGCGGCGATGCTGAAAGCGGTGGGCGTGTCCTGCTCGCGATCAATCAAGCTTGCGGAGAGATACAGGCACACCATCGCGGCAGCGCGCATGGCCGGAACGCTTGCGCCCGAGACCAATGCAAACGTGCACACCGCGACTATCGACACGACCGCGCGGGTTTTCGGTTGCACGTTCAACACCCTCAGCCCATAGGTTATGGTCAGGAAGATGAGGACAGCGTGAACGCCGGAAACAGAGAGAATGTGCGCCGTGCCTGACCAAACGTAGGTGCGGTACTCGCTCTCTTCGAGCGCGCTTTGTTGTCCCAGCCACACGGCATAGATGAACGGTAGAATCGATTGTGGCATCGCCTGCGCGAGTCGTTGCGCCTGTATATGGCGCACTCGCGCGGCGAGGTAATACGGCGAGAACAACGGCGCAGCCGTTTCAATGGTGACAGCGTCAGGACCGGAGACTTCGACGATTGTATTGACGCCCTGATTGCGAAGGTACACCTCGTAACTGTGCACGCCAGGATTCACCTCGCCAATCTCGATACGCGGTTCTCCGGTGAGTCGAACCCGTTCACCCGGAAATATTGGGCGCGAGGCGCGATACCACTGGACTGATGCGGCGCCGTTTATGAGCAGTTCCGTTGCGCCTTGCGTAACGGATTCGACGTCAAGCACGAACCCGTTGCGATCCGTGCCGGGCAACATCAGCCGCGCGCTGCGCACCGTTCCGGTTAGCGTCACGGGAGTTGTTGGGCGCTCCTGAACGAAGGCGCTCAACCGATCGCCGACGAAATCCTGATTGCGCAAGGTCCACCATGCACCGCCCGCGCCAATGAAACATAGGAGGAGCGCGAGGGGTCTAATACGAGGAACACGAAAAGCAGCAACGGCTAGCGCGCAGCCCAAACCCACGAGAAACAAGGAGGGCATCGGGTCGGAGATTTGCAGACTGGAAGCGGCCAGAATGCCGGCCAGAAAACCAGTGGCGGCCCATACGAGCGGCCTGTTCACGCAGGCGTCCGGAAAACAGAACGCGCCCGTCCACACACAGCGAACGGGCGCGTTAGAATCGGATCAGAGTTCTTGGGTAGCAGACTTAGATAACACCGCCGAGGGCCAAGAGCCAGATAAGCAGCGTGTACGCGAACGTGTCCGCGAACGTTGCAAATTCAGCGGCGATATCTACGTTAGCAAAACCCAGGATCAGATTCAGAATGCTCGACAAGTCCATGTTCAGTTCCTCCTTCTCGACGTGCGCTATTTCCACGTGATTACGCGCCGCCATGCTACCGAAACCCCAAGGGCTTTGTCAAGGCAGAGTTCGCGCCCCTACGCAGGGCTGGTATGCCCCTGCCGTATGCCCTGCTAGATGTACGGGCCAATCCCGTTTTCGTTACATTTATCG
>CALEZK010000324.1 GCA_937928585.1 uncultured bacterium
AAGCCGTAAACCGTTTCGAACCGTTTGGGGTATTGGTGCGGATTCGAAACTTGCGCCGCATTCTGCCGGTTGCATCAATCAGAGTGGAAAACGCGAACGCGCGTGGTACCTCCACGGGATTTGTCCTTTCCATACCTGCAAGTCGTACGGCGCAAGTACGGGCCATACAACAGTTCCCTCGCCGTGGTGTCCAGCGGCTTCCGGACATTGATTTGGTTACCTCGTTTCCGTTTGGACTAATCGAAGCCCGCCGCACTTTTCCGGTCGAAACGATAGTCATCGTATATCCGCGTGTTTTGGCCGCCCGCACGGCGCTAATCGATCAGTTGCGTGGCGCGGGAGAGTTGCCGAAAGTGGCGCAGGGCTCCGGCGACGAGTTTTTCAGCCTTCGGGAGTATGTCCCCGGCGATGACTTGCGCCATATCTCCTGGCGGGCCAGCGCGCGCACGGGCACATTGCTCGTCAAGGAACTGGAACAACAGACGGCGCGATTTGTAATCATCGTTTTCGACACGCGCTTCCGGGCCGACGTTGACGCTTTCCTCGATCGCTTCGAAGAATCGGTCGAGCTTATTGCATCGATAGCAACGACGCTGTTAAACCGGCAGTTTCGCGTCGCAATTGTGACACCCACCCTTGTGCTCCACGAGGGTGAGGGTGCTTCGCAGATGTTGAAGATTCTCGAACTGCTGGCACGTATTGAACCCGCTGAGCCGGAAGCCGCAGATCCCTTTTGGCGCGCCGCGCAGGAAGAAGACACGCACCGTACGTCAATACTGATGGTTTCTCCAGACCCTTCGCAATGGGGGCAACGCCATGGTGGCGATGGATTTTCGCGCGTCCTCGATCCGCGGGAGGTGATTCATGTCTGACCATACGCTGCGGACGGTCCGGATCAGTCTTGCGCTCATGACGCTTGCGAGTTATATGGCACTCGCAACCACGGAAGGATTCGGCCCCGAGATTTGTATCCTGCCAATTCTCATGATTGTGCTGATGCCGATATTCGAGAGAATCGACGCGCGCACGCCGATTTATCGCCGCTGGTCCAATCTCGTCACACTCGCGTTTATCATCGGCATTATCCCTGCCCTGGTCTGGAATTTGCTCGTCGCGTTGACTGCTACCTTGTTGTACATCCAGGCCTATCTTTTCCTGCACCTGAAGGGCGTGCGCGAATACCGATACCTGTTCTTAATGGCTTTCTTTCTGTTGGTTGATGCCGTCGCGCAAAGTCCGGATCCCGCTTTTGGCTTAATAATGCCCGTATTTGTCGTAAGTGCAGTATGGGCATTTGCTTCAGTCCAGATATACGCGGAGACTGTCGCGAACGAAAACGGCACAATCGCGGATCTGTTGCCAGAAACCAAGCCACGCGGCTTTCTTCCCCCGGAGATCGCGCAATGGGTTTCCGGTGATCGCAGCGACCGCGTAAACGTTGGCCCGGTGTTGATCGCGTTGTCTGCTGGTTGTGTCGTCGTTACGTTGCTGTTCTTCATGTTCACGCCGCGCATGGAAGCCGGTGTATTCGGTCGAAGCAACGTACTGTCGCAAGGTTTGCGGTCCGGTCTTGACGAAGGCGTAAACCTTTCCCGTGGTGGAAATATCCAGGCGGAAGAGACGCCGGTGCTTATCGCGCGATTCCCAAAGGAACCCAATGGCAGGCCCCCGGGCGATGAAATCTTCTTTCGCGTCACAAGCTATAACGAACTTGTGGGGGCAGATTGGTCTCGCGCCGCCGGTGAGTTGGAAAGCCACGAATGGCGTGTGCGGGACCGGGGTGTGCTCGAACGGGTTACCGCAGGTGGTGGCCGCGAGATCGAACAGGAAATCTTCCTCCAAAGCATTACCGATCGCGTCGGCATTCCCGCAATGCCGAACGCCAAACGCTTTATTCCGCCAGACGGCACGCGCTTTCAGGCAGATGATTGGGATCCGTACACAATTCGCGTCGCGCGTGGCACAAGCCAGACGTTTTCGTATACCGCGGTCTCTGAGTATCGTCAATTCAGTGAAGCCGAACTTGTCGCCGCTCCCGGCAATTACGAAGAGGTTTTTAGGCGTAGCCGCGTGCTTGCGCTGTATACAAGCCAGCGCATCAGCGAACGATCACGGGCGCTCGCGCGAAACCTGACCGCAAGCAGCCAATCCCCATACGAAAAAGCTTTGGCAATCGAGCGACATCTGCGCGAATCAGGCGAGTTCCTGTACACAAACTCGTTGGAAGAGCTTTCTGAATCTGACCCAATCGACAGTTTCCTCTTTGAACAAAAAGCGGGCCATTGCGAACTGTACGCAAGCAGCATGTGCATGCTGGTTCGCAGCCTCGGTATTCCCGCCCGCGTGGCCTCAGGGTACAAGGTTACGGATTTCGATTGGAATGAAGACGACGAGGCATACATCGTTCGGGAACGGCACGCGCACCTCTGGGTCGAGGTCTACCTGAACGGAATCGGATGGTACAGCTTCGATCCGTCGGGAATTCTGCCCCTGGACAATTCGCTCATTGCCCGGATTCAGCGCGCGTTAACGAGGTATGTGCTGAAAATGAAAGTTCTCTATTACCGGGACATCGTTGGTTTCAGCAGCGGCATCCAACTCGGGAATCTGATCTCGTTTTCGATTGGACTATTTAGATTCGACTTCGATCTCATGCGCGAAGCGATTCCTTCATTGTCCTTCTTTACGGAAGGCTTGCCCCGCGCAATACTCATTTTCTGCCTGACCGCGGCGGTACTCTGGGGTTTGTACGTCATGTATCGGAGCGCCGCATTGCGAAAAATGCAGGGGCATGGATACACATTCACAGAG
>CALEZK010000325.1 GCA_937928585.1 uncultured bacterium
CGATGTGGACGGATTGAACGGTGCCATCTTTTCCGATGATTACGGACTGGGGAATGCCGGTCACTTTATAGGCGGTTCCGACTTCCTGGTCCGCGTCTAGTGCAACAATTACATTGAGGTTGCGCTCTTTTAGAAATGCGGAAACTTCTTCCGCGGTCTCGCCCTGATTCACCGCAATTAGCACGACGCCTTTATCTTTCAGAGAGTCCGTAACTGCGGTAAGGATCGGCATTGCCTTTACACAAGGTCCGCACCAAGTCGCCCAAAAATCCAGGACGACAATGTTCTTCCCGAGATAGGTACTAAGATCGACCGGCTTACCATCAAGTCCCGCAAGCGAGAACGTTGAGGCTTTCAGTCCTAGCAGTTCTTCAGCTGGGCGAGATTCTTCTTTTGCGAACATCTCGCCAAAGGAGTCCGCCTTGGTTGCCGTGGCTGGTGCGACGAACGCAAATTTTTCCGGCGCAATAAGGGCGTCCGGCGCCCAATCTGTAAGATTCACCGTGAGCGAAAGCTTGACGGAAGTTCCCTCGGTTTCCTTGGACAAATCAGGCGCGACGCGTGCCAAGAAGGGCTTATCGCCGTCCGCCACCCACATATCCAGCAATTGGTTCTGCCTGTTGATGCGGAGGTGATGGTGTTTTTGCGTGCCGACGTCTTCGAGCCCGATATAGGAGAGTTCAGCACCACCGTTTAGAAACGTGGCGGCGGGATCGGCGCTCATCAGATTCGCGACGATCAACTGGAACGACGTAAGGCCGCTAACTGATGCGTATTGGAAACTCCCATCGAAATCTGCGGGTGCCGGCATCACGGTGTAGGACTTGACCTGTGGCACGTGAACCGCCAAGTTCAATCCATCGGAAAAGAGATCCACGCCGAGTTCATTTTGCACCTGCTTCATGTAGACTTTGTTCGGTCGTTCCATCGCTACTTCGCTGACCATCGTTTCGGCCTCTCGCTTGCCTTCGCCTTCAACGATAAAATCGAGCGTGTACTTGCATGTAAACGACTTAAGCATTTTGTAGTACGCCGACATCCCGTCAAGGACCTGCTTGGCCTTGGGGTCAATAGCCGGAGCAGGGACGGCATCCTGAGCGAGCGCGGACATGGTCAGCGCGGTGAGGCATGCGAATACAAACAGAGGACGCATTTGGATTGAACCTCCTGGTGGGGTGGCGTCGATTGCCTAAATTGTCGAAGCGCGCCGGGCAGTTCGGGACGAAGCTACAACCGCTTCTCCCGTGGAAACACGCGCTTCCGGCTGGTTTATTCTAGAACGAACACAACCGCTGTCAAAACCGTCGTCCAAAGTCCATTTTTGTGGCCTTCGGCGGACTGGCAGATGTTGCGCGTCTTGAAAATGTGCCCGCTCGCCTTATAAATCTGCTTGCGTTCGTCCCACGCAGCGTCGGGGTCAAATTCGATTCCGAGCGTGGTCGCTAGCATGGTCGCTGCAAGGTCTTCGGCGTATTCCCCGGAAATCGCACTTTTCTCGCCGTAGGCGTGGTGCTCGGAGATGTAACCGTAGTGGGCTTCGTTTTTCGGCTGGGCAAGACCAGCAGCCGCCGAAATCAAACGGTTCGGCTCGCAGGTCTCGCTCCGCGACATCACGCAGAATACGATCTGACCCGGCGAAAGGTACTTAAGACCTTCCTTCTTCGGAATGATCTTGCAATTCGGCGGGAAAATGCTCGACACGTAGACGAGGTTAAACTTCTCGATTCCAGCGTCGCGGAGGGCGCTTTCAAAGGATGCGAGCTTCTCCTTGTGAATGCCGACACCCCGAACGAAGAACGCTTTCTTGGGTACCATATTGGTGGCGAGCATCTTGCCATGCCCGTATTGCTGTTCTTCTCGATTGAGGCCCTTCGCCATCCCGCAATTCCCTCCCAACGCTGTGCGTCAAGTAGACTCCGCCAGTAAATGCCGTGAAGTATAGTCGCAGGAGGATTCGTATATCAATGCCTACATTTGCCGTAAGAATGGAATTTCTCAATTCGGACACCGGGGCGTTCCCCGTGCCGGATTTCCTCGCCAAGTACTGGTGCGCAAATCTGCAAATTGTTACGGTAATCGGCACTAATGGAGACTGAACCGAACAGACGAAGGACTGTCCTTTATCTCGCAGGACTCGCCGCGCTGGCATTAACCCTTGTTTTGGCCATGCTCTACCCGTTTCTACCGGGCGATTACGAGGCCTTGGCGCTGGCCATATCCATTCAATCACAAATGGTGGGCCTGATTGGTCTCTTGCTCGTACCGATCGGTGTACTGTGGCTGGTTAACGAATTGAGGGGGAAAGGAAGCGGATTCTATTTCGCTGTCGTCTCACTTGTCGTTACGACGTTCGTCGCCGTAATTATCGCGCTCGTGGGTTTCGCCGTGATGGGGCATGCGCTTGGTCTTTTGACCTTGATTGCATGGGGCTGCGTTGTACTAAAGCTCGTTCCGAAGGTAAAGCGATTGAAAAATCCGCCGCACCGATCGGTGAACGTCGCTCCGCTTTATATGATCGCGTTGCCCTCCTTTGCGCTGCTGACGCAACTGTTGCTTGCGACATCCGTGACCGACTGGAGCCGCAACCGCGCTATCCGGAACTGCACCGACTACATCAACGACATTGAAAACTACAAGTCCACTTACGGCGAGTACCCAAAGGCACTCATGGGTGCGTGGCAGGACTACTATCCGTCCGTCGTCGGAGTAGAGAAGTACCATTACGTGCCAAGTGGCGAAGCCTACAATCTATATTTCGAACAACCGCGATTCCTGCTCGATAACATAGGGTCGCGCGAATTCGTCGTCTACAATCCACGCGATGAACAAACCATGCTCAGCCACACCTCCTGGGTGCTCAAGGTCCCGCCCTCCGAATTGTACAAAAGACAAGGCTGGTATGCCGTCCACAACGCCACAACGCCCCATTGGAAATACTTCTGGTTTGATTGATGCCCGGCCAATTCACACGCCACGTCACTTGACGCCCTCCTGTGATTGTGCATAGTGGACGCTTACGATGTAACAGGTACTCACAATTAGGTGCGCGCAGAAGCTTATGACAACCAGCATGCTCATATGTTTGTGGTCGCTTTGCGGTGCGGACGCTGCACACATGGTCACGCCGCCCGCCGAGTTGCGCTCGCATACTGGAGGCACGATTACGCAAACCGATCGCGCTGCCATCGAAAAAGGCGAAGTGCTGGTGGAACTAACGGCGGTCGAAGGAAGCGCAATCAAGCGGTCTGTCGCAATTGCGTTGGTGGATGCGCCTCCCGAAGCGGTCTTTTCCGTGCTGACTGATTACGCCAACTTTCCTTCTTTCATGCCATATTGCAGCGAGACGAAAGTTCAGAAAAAGGAGGGCGAAGTTTCCACGGTATACTTTGCGCTGGATTTCCCTTGGCCGCTGGAGAACAAACACTACGTGCTGCGACTGACGGACACCCAGCACGAAGTCGCGGACCAGAAAGTGTATTCAAGCAGTTGGACTTATGAACCTAATAGCGGCAACATAAACGATTCGTACGGCTCTTGGGAAGTGCGGCCCTACGATTCCAAGCGCACTTTCGTGCGCTATACCGTATTCACCGACCCCGGAGGAAAGATACCTGCCTGGGCAAACAGCATGGCTTCGGAAGTGGCTGTACCCAAGGTGATCCAAGGATTGCGAAATCGAACGCTCAAAACTGTTACGGAGAAGAAACTCGACGCTCCCTAAATGCAACAGGTTCAACTTGCCGACTACTTTTCATTGACCAGAATCAGGGTTATAGAAGCTTCACCCACGGTAATTACCTCACCATTCGCGCGTGGGTGTATTTCGACTTGGATAGACCCTTGAAATCATTGCATGGCTCTATCCAAGGCGGCTGCTTTTCGTTCCGTCCGGGCGGGGTCACATCCATTGTGGCCTTATCCCCTTGACTTCCATTCGCCGTTGCGCCAAAGTGTCGCGCTGACTCGATAGCGCACCTGGTTGTCCCCACACGAGTACGGAGTGAAAACCCATGTATCGTTTTACGCTTTTGTTTTGTGCCGCGCTGCTGTTGACGGCTTCCGCGCAGGAAAAAGCGGGGGGAAAGCTCAAGGTTGTCATCAAAACGCAGGAGGCCATAACGGAGGGCGCAAAATGGCAGCTCGATTCCGACGGTGTCTGGCGGAACAGCGGCACAGTTGTACCTAACCTATCCGCAGGTGATCACACGGTGACCTTTAAGAAGGTCGATGGGTGGAAGGCGCCCAAGCCCCAGATCGTCGAGATCATAAACGGTCAGACCACAACACTGAAGAAGAAGTACAAGCTCAAAAGCAACCCGAACGAGCAAACTGTGCTCTTGCCTGGGGCGACGCCTCTCGTGCTGGTTTGGGTCCCGGCGGGCTCGTTTCAAATGGGGCGATATGACAGCGAACAGGAAAGCTATGCAGAAGAAAGTCCGCAGCACCAAGTCACTTTTGCCAGTGGATTCTGGATGGGCAAGTACGAAGTAACGAAAGCGCAGTGGCAGGCACTTATGGGGACGACCCCGTGGTCGGGACAAGGCTATTCCATCAACGACGCGAACAGCCCAGCCGTCTACATTTCGTGGAATGACGCGCAGGCTTTCGTTACTGCACTAAACACGCATATCACGAACACCGCGCAAGGCGCGGCGACTGTGCGCCTACCCTCCGAGGCGGAATGGGAATATGCATGCCGCGCAGGAACCAGCACCCGGTTCTACTGGGGCGATGACCTGCTGGCAAATGCCATTGGCGCATACGCTTGGTACCAAACCAACGCCTGGAACGCCGCGGAAGCCTACGGGCACGTTGTAGGGCTGAAGACGCCCAACGCTTGGGGCCTCTACGACATGTCCGGGAATGTTTGGGAATGGTGCTCGGATTGGTATCACTCAAGTTACACGGATGCGCCCACCGATGGTAGCTCTTGGGATTTGCCCGTCGGCTCGGCCCGCGTCAGCCGCGGCGGCGGCTGGTATAATCCCGCATACAATTCCCGCTCGGCACTTCGCAACAGTGCCACCCCGACCTACACGAGCAATGATTTCGGATTCCGGATCGCTCGATAGGATTTAGTGAATAAACGCGGTGCCGCACTGGAATGGCCTGTGCGGCACCGCGCGATTTCGATTTACGAGTCTCGCAGCCGAAACTACCGGCTCACACTATTTCCCATCCGCACAAATCGCGGGCGATCCGCGGAAGACCTGTACTCCCGTTGAACCAGCGAACCTGACAGCGACTCCGGCGTGGACTCCGCCATCAACGCGGATTTGGGGAAGGAAATCAGCAAGCGATCCGTCTCTCCCCTGCTTGACGTAAACGTACGCACAGCCTCACGGACGGATGAACCAGACTGCGTTCCACCTGCGCCGGCCATCACCTTGCTCACGAGCAGGTCCAGGCGGCCCTCGGGGCCACTGACAATTACCAGGATACGTTCCTCGTTCGGAAGGGAGCTGAGGCGGTGCCCGTATTTCGCAATGGTTGAAATAATCGACGATCGGAGTTTTTCCACCCTCTCGGCGTCGTACGTCGGAGGCTCAAACGGCGACGTCAACATGAAGTTGACCGGCTGCGCACCGTCACCAAGGGCAATCGGCCCGGCTACTGTGCCAAAGACAGGCCCTGCAGCGCTTGCTTCTCCGGGTCCCGTGCCTTCGCCACCGCCGAAATTCCGAATCTCGACATTGATATCGCCTTCAACTGGGCTTCCATCTCTGGGGGTGATGCCCTTCTCGATAAACATGGGCTTCACGACATTCCTGCCCTCATGCTTCTCCCAGAGGTCGGTGATTGGGGGCGCCGGACTGGTTGGTGTTGCGCCCGCAGCCTCCTCTACCGGTTTCGAAAGCGGAAAACCAACATGTAATTTAATAATAACTCCAACTGTTGGAACATATTCGCTGGATACCGTCTCGTTGAAGGGGCTCAGCACCGGGGTGGGGCTAGTAGTCCATTTACCCAAGTCTGCCTGGCTTAGAGCGTCTTGAAGTACACGAGCCATAATGCGCCCTTCGGAATCCGGCGTCGGTGTGTCGTCAGATTGTTCAGCATACACGACAGCTATCGCGTTCAAGGAAAGGTACAGTACCAAGACAATAGACTTAAATGAACTCGGGCAACGTTGAAACATTTTTGAGAAATACATTGTACTACCCCTTACTTTTTCAGTGCATTTTCATCTGTTTAAATACTTACAGTTTGATTATGTTTCACGAGGAACACTTTTTAGATACTTGAACGAGCACGTCTGGTCATCGCCCATGAGCCGTCATGGACAGCAATGTCTGTATGTCATTGTAACGTGTCATCGACTCAGCGACCTGGTTCTGCGCAAGTTCTTGAGTACTCTGTTGAACGAAGAGCTCAAGTTCGGCCGCACGACGGCTTAAATCAGCCATTGCCGCGCCAATTTCCGCCTGCTTCGAATTGATACGCCTATCGACTTCCTCCATAGTGACTAGATTTCCTGTGTCAATTTCACTAACACCTATGGTTCCAATGGAAAGTCGCGATTCTCCCCACGAAAACTCGAACTGGACTTGCGTCAGTGCAACAACCAAAACCGCTGCGGCAGAGAGAAGCCAGCTCAAATAAGCCAACGGACGAAGGTCCCGGCGGACCGGTTGCTCGACTGGGATTTGATCCAGAGCCGTGAGCAGCGCGTTGATATCCGTCTTGGGTGCGTCTGGCGAATTACCGCTCCACCCTCGGATTTCTCGAATTACTTCGGCAAGCTCCGGGTCGTTTTCCGGGTGGTCGGGGTGATTCTTGATCATGGCAGAATGCTCCTCGCTTCAATTCCCTGGGTTGCAAGTTCACGGTGCAGTCGGCGCAGAAGGGTTGTCATGCGCGACTTCACGGTAGATTCGGGGCTGGACAACAAATCTGCGATCTCGCGGTACGAGAGGGCTAATTGGAACCGCATGAGTATCAGGGCGCGGTCGGATTGAGGTAAGCGGGCGATGCCCCTTGCCAACAGAGACTCCCTCTCCCCTTTCAGTATCGGCTCCAGGCCGCAGACACTCTCTTCGGGTCCCCGCTCGGCAGTCCACGGCCGGGACTCGTGACGATTTCGAATCCGGTGGGTGTTCGCGAGATTGGTTGCGATACGGACGATCCAGGTGGAAAATGCGTACGCATCGTCGTAGGTGGCGGCCGACCGCCAAACCCTGAAGTACGTCTCCTGACGCAGAT
>CALEZK010000326.1 GCA_937928585.1 uncultured bacterium
TCGTTGCCGGCTTATTTCTAAAACGGCCCGTTGGCATTCAAAACGCCAACGGGCCGTTTGCTTTTTCGCGCGCTCCCTGCAATACAATCCAGCTTGTTGCGTGCCATTGCGAATCAAGTTCGCCCTGCGATGCCGGGTTGGGTAAGCGCCAACAACTGAGAAAAGCACCACGGCTGCGCAAGCATTGGAACCGTCCCCTGTGCGAAAGTGTTCCACCTCAGGAGCGATTTGGGGTTTGTCGATCGACTTCTCAACTGCCGGAGAACCTAATGCGTAACACCATCACCTGTCGCCGTTTTTGCTTCGCGTCAATGTGCCTCATCGCGATTACTGCGGCATGGGCGCAAGGCACGGGTGAACGACGGGGGCGGCTCGTTGACAGATTTCACCAGCTGGATGTCAATGGTGATGGCGTGTTAACCGGGGCGGAGTTACCCCAAGCTCCGTGGGTCAAGCGCGTCGATGCCAATGGTGACGGGTCCATAACGCCCGATGAGGCGCGCCGAGCATTCGAAGTGGCGCAAGAAACCCCTCAAAACAGCGCGAAAGACGATGCAAAAACGCTGGCAACCCTCCAGCTCCGAGAATGGAAAATTGATGGGGTCATTCGGCAGGCTCTAATACATGTGCCAAAGACTGATCCGGTAAAACCAGTCGTGTTCGCATTTCACGGTCATGGCGGAACAATGCGCACTGCGGCGAGGACATTCAATTACCACACGCTTTGGCCGGAGGCTATTGTCGTTTATATGCAAGGCCTGCCGACGCCCGGGAAGACGGATCCCGACGGAAAAAAGCCGGGATGGCAGAAGTCCCCGGGGGATCAAGGTGACCGAGACCTCAAATTCTTCGACGCCGTTCTTGCTGACCTGATGCGTGAATATCGCGCGGATGCGAACCGCATTTATGTGACGGGGCACTCGAATGGCGGCGTATTTACATACTTGCTGTGGGGTGCGCGCGGGGACGTGTTGGCGGCAGTGGCGCCGTCCGCTGCCATCGCAATGGGGAACTTCCCGGTGCTGAAACCGATACCTGTGCTGCATGTCGCGGGTAAGAACGATGAATTGGTCCGATTCGCATGGCAGGAGAATGCGATGAACGCGGTGCGAACAGTTAATCAGTGCGAACCTCAAGGAAAGCCATGGGATAAATCAGGTCCACTTGTCGGGACGATCTATCCATCTGCCACCGGAATGCCGTTTATCTCGCTTATCCATCCCGGTTCACACAAATATCCCGAGCAGGCGTCCGCGCTGATCTCGAAATTCTTCCAAGAAAACGTGAGGAAATAGAACCAATCTGGCCAGAAGAGCCGGCCGTGTCGAAGTTTGCGCCAAAATAATGAGGCATCGCTTCGAAGGGGCACCGTTCCCGCTCGCACATCGGACGCGACACTTGAACGCGCCAAGGCAAACAGAGCCGCGCTGGCAGCTACGAGTGGGAGTGGGGCGTCATCACCCCCGCCGGCCAAATCACTCAAGCTGAGATTTCGCCGCGAAAATAGCCCGCGCCAGCGAAAGTCGCGCTCGAACGGTTGCCTTCTGGCGTTCTGTGAGCGGTTCCCCCGCCGCGTCGCGTTCCGCGCACATGGAATCGAATCCGGCTTCAACGGCGTCACACCAATCCACAAAGTATGCCGCCGCTTCCTCGTCTGCTCGTTGTGGCGACGATTTTACGTCAATATAAATCGGACTCGATATCGCATACTGACCCGGCACGCACGGTTTCCCTTCAGGGGAAACCATAACCTCGCTCCTTGCCGGACCCTCCACGATCACAATCAACCACCCCGACTCCTGAATCGCGATTGCTTCTGTTGCACGAATCGCGCCATCGATCGCCTCGAATGTTTTCACGGCCCTGCCATTCACCCAGACTGTCGCCCACTCAATGCCCCAAAGACTGGCCGCTTCAATTTGAAAATCGAACGCGCGCGGCTTCCTGGTTTTCAACGTATCTCCCGGCGAAGCATTTCCCAACTGCACATCGAGGAGGGGACCGTTGGTTGCGAAGGTACGGCCCTCGTTGTAAGCGGCGGCAATCCCCTTCCACGAAAGCGTTTTCGCCTTCGCATACGTGCGCAAACCGCCGATGGGTTCTCGACCTTGATCGAGATGAAAATCCGTCGAAGCGCTCACCCCACACCGAAAACCCAGATTCAGCAAACGCATGTAATCACGCAATTTCAGATCAAAATCCCCGCGCGCATCCTCCTTGGCAAGCAGGTCAATTGTGCAATGAACCCCCAGCGCCACGTCGATCGGCCACTCGCGCGCGATCAATCCAGCCTTGGGATTCGCCAGCGCCGCCAGCTCTTCATCCTTTCGCAACGGCCCATACGGATGCGCATACGCGATAGCCCCACCAGCGGACCGCACCGCGTCGATATAATCCGCGTTCATCGGCGCAGCGTTTCCTGATTCCGCAAGCCGTGGAACACCTGTATAACCGACTGGACATAAATGTCCCCAAAAATCCCGCGTCAACTCCTGCGTATACCGTGCAATAAACATTGGCGATGCATACTCGCCATGCGCTTCGAGGTACTTGTCGACCCCCTGAAACGGCAGAAAACTCAAGCCCTCCGCCTGGGCAATCGCGTACACGTCGTTCAGGTCCATCATCGGATACTGCGAACTTCCATGCCGGAAAAGATGGGTATGATGATCTCCCGACCACCAGCCCTTGGCGCTCCAATCGAACTTGCGCGAAATCTCCAGCACAAGTTCGATCGCCTCTCCCGGCACTATCGTGAACTTTTCCTCTGCAATGGCATGCTCGAATCCTTTCATCGCCCGCGCCGTATAGCGTCCCGCAGGCAGTTGCGCGTGAAGCGGCGCAATGTGCGCGTAACTGCGCGCGCCCTGCGTATAGGCATAGGTAAAATCGGGCGCGAAGCCCTCGCCCGCATCGTTCAATAAATACACGCGCGCGGACGTCGGCGCGTTCGCCTCATCGCGCAGCGTCAACCGAAGCTGCCCATGATCCGGTGTCTTCGCCGGAATACCACCGCTTTCGATCAACGCCGCATCGCGAACGCGAAATCGTCCCTGCAATGATTCCGAGGAAATGATCGCAATCTCCGCCCGCGCCGAAGTGTAGCCCTCCGGAACGTCGAACGAAATCCATGCCGACTGCCAGTCCATCGTCTGCCAGCAACTGGTCTGCTTCTCAATCGTTCTCGCCCCGCCATCAGCGGAGTGCAGGTGAACCCGCACACCGGCAAAGTCCGCGCGGAACCGCCAAGCCTTCTCTCCTTCAACGCGCATGTCCCACGTAAGCAGATAGGATTTACCGGGAGTGACCGGTCTTCGTTCCAGCAACGTCGTTGCCTGCTCATGAGACGCAACAGGCGTGACAGTCTGCCACTCCCGCGTCGCCTCATTGGCAACGAACAATACAGGCAGAAGCAGGTTGATGAGCGTCATGTGCCCTCGAAGAGATTCGGTCAGGTTTACGTCAATACTATAAACTGACAGGCATGGAGTACGAACCCTACATCCGGTTGACAGCGTTCGCGGGCGTGTTCGCAATCATGGCCGCCTGGGAACTCGCGGCACCGCGCAGATTTCAGCCCAAGCACAAAGGAAAGCGCTGGTTCGCCAATATCGCCCTCGTTGTAATCGACACAGCGTTGGTGCGGTTGATATTTCCATTCGCGGCCGTGGTCATGGCCGAGATCGCGCACGCGCGCGGCTGGGGTCTTCTAAACCTCGTTACCATCCCCAACTGGCTGTCGTTTCTGATTGCGTTCGTCGCGCTCGACGCCATCATCTACGCGCAGCACGTCCTCTTTCACTACGTCCCGTTCTTCTGGCGCTTCCACCGCGTGCACCATTCCGATATCGCATTCGATGTATCCACCGGTCTGCGATTTCACCCCGGCGAGATCATCGTCTCCATGTGCATCAAGTTCGTGGCCATCGCCGTATTGGGACCGCCAGCCATCGCCGTTCTCGTATTCGAAGTGGTATTGAATGCAACTTCCATGTTTAACCACAGCAACGTGCGCATGCCCGTTCCGCTGGATCGCGTCATACGCCTGCTGCTCGTCACCCCCGACATGCACCGCGTCCACCATTCAGTGCTGAACACCGAAACCAACAGCAACTTCGGATTCAATCTACCCTGGTGGGATCGCATATTCGGCACCTATACGCCCCAACCTCGTGATGGACACCGCGATATGGTAATTGGCCTGTCCCGGTTTCGCGACGCAAAAGATCAGTCGCTACCGGCGCTGCTGATAATGCCCGCGAAAAGCATCGCGCGAGACCCACGAGCAGATACCACCAATTCTCACGAGTGAATGGCGGACGCGTAGAAAAGAATGTTTCCGGGCGATGTCCGCTAGGCCAGGATGTCGCCGATCACGTGTCCATGCACATCGGTAAGCCTGCGCTCGGTACCGTTGTGATAAAACGTGAGCTGCTCATGGTTTAATCCGAGCAAGTGTAAAATGGTCGCGTGGAAGTCGTAGATCGTCGAAACGTTCTCGACGGCCTTGTATCCGAAATCATCCGTCGCCCCATACGAATACGGCGCTTTGACACCCGCACCCATCAGGAAACTGGTGAAGCCTTGCGGATTGTGATCGCGACCGCTCGCCCCCTTCTGAAACGTCGGCATACGCCCAAACTCAGTCGCCCATACAATCAACGTATCGTCCAACAAACCGCGCGCCTTGATGTCTTTAAACAGAGCAGCGCACGGTTCATCCAGTATCGGACCATGAATGTCGTACTGATCTTTTAATACTTTATGCCCGTCCCAATTGCCCACGCCTTCACCCATGGCGTAAGCGCCGTTGAAGAGATGCACAAACCGCACGCCGCGCTCCAGCAAACGTCGCGCAAGCAGACAGTTCCGTCCGAACGCGGCCTTGGTCTTGTTCGCATCGTCGATGCAATACATCTTGCGCGTCGCTTCCGATTCCGTCGAGAAATCGCCAACCTCCGCGGCCCGAAGCTGCAACTTTGCGGCCATCTCATAACTCGCGATCCGCGCGCTGAGCTCGCTATCGCCGGGAAAACGTTCGAGATGTTTCTCATTAATGAATTTCAAAAACTCGCGCGTGGCGTGATCGGCGTCCTTGGATATGCTCGATGGTGTCTCCAAATGCGCTATCGGCTTTTCCGCGTTGAACGAAACACCCTGAAAAACCGCCGGCAGGAAACCGGACGTCCAGCTATTCGGCCCCACCTGCGGATACCCCCGCGGATCGGGTATTGCAACATACGCAGGCAAATCGTTCGCCTCGGACCCAAGCGCATACGTCACCCAGGAACCTATGCTCGGAAACCCATCGAGAATGAAACCGGTATTCATCTGGCATTCCGCCGGCCCGTGGGTATTGCTTTTTGCCGTCATCGAATGGATGAAGCAGAAGTCATCCACCATTTCAGAAAGGTGTGGCAAAAGATCCGATGCGTATTTGCCCGATTGCCCGCGCGGCTTGAAGTCCCATAGCGGTTTGGTCACGTTTCCCTGCTCGCCCTGAAACGTAATCAGTTTGTCGCCGCCTGGCAAAGGCTGACCATCGTACTTGTACAGCGCGGGCTTGTAGTCAAACGTATCCACATGGCTCACAGCGCCCGAGCAGAAGACAAACAACACCCGCTTTGCCTTCGGCGTCAGGTGCGCAGGTCGCGCCGCGAACGGCGCCTTCACATCGATCGTTGGCCGAATAGAGTCCGCGGCTGCAAGCGCCGAATCCTGCTGAAGCAGCGCCGCCAGCGCGATGCTGCTCAGTCCCGTGCCCGCATGCTGAAGAAACGACCGTCGGTCCAGCATCGCCCGGCCTGTATTGGATAGATATCGGTCCTTCACGCGCTTACAACTTCCTCTTAAAAGCCCCACGCCTCGGAAATCCGTTACCGAGTGTACCCCAACTCGCGCCGCAGTTGTAAGCTATCCAAATCCCGATAAATATGGTAACCTCCAATCGGTCAACCCTTGACAGCAGGAAATCGTTGCTCAGGCATGACCAGTTTTTTCCGTGAGTACACCGGTGCGGTGTGTACTCACGCTGCGAATTTCTAAAAAGAACAAATTTTCGAGAATTTTTGCCGAAATTGCGGATTAGAGTTGCCCGCCGTGGGCTCTGATTTTCTGCTGTTTCTTGGCAAGCATTTTGCTCCCTTAGCTGCTGCGGTTTTGGTGCATGGTGCGGGTGGGTCGCTTCCCTCCCCCCTCGGGTAGGAGACAGAAATGTCGGATCTGATGTTGACGGATGCGGAGAAGCAGCGTTTGCAGCAACTTCGCGAGAAACTGGTGACGGAGCTGCTGCCGATGGTCAAAAAGGTAGAGGCGATCTCGCAAGAGTTGCTCTCCATCATGACCGCGGCCAAAGAACGAAAGAAAAGTATTCTGAATTAGTTCGATGCACGGGGCCGCCGTCTGAAGGAGCGCGGCGGCCCCATGCATGCTCTCTCCCACGCGAGTAATATCGTCTCGCGTGTTTTTTTGTGTGCGGCCCTCGAATGGTCTATGGTTTCCTGCGGGATAGGGTGATTCAATCGATCAGTAACGCGGAAGGAAAGCCATGTCTTCTGAAGTAATACCAGGCACGTCCCACGATAAGATCAAGACCGCGCACATCATGGTGCTCGTCGCCGCGTTCTTGGGATGGCTCTTCGATGGCTTTGAAATGGGACTCTTCCCCTTTGTAGCGCGCCCCGCGCTGAAAAGCATGTTCCCCGGCGCGGACATTACCGACGCAGCCGCATTGGACTCTTTCGTCGGCGAATGGATGGGATACATCACCGCGCTCTTCCTTCTCGGCGCAGCTACCGGCGGTTGGGTTTTTGGTTGGTTGGGCGACAAAATCGGCCGCGTGCGCGCGATGTCGCTCAGCATTCTCACCTATTCACTTTGCACCGGCCGTGGCTACTTCGCGCAAGAGCCCTGGCATCTGGGTGTATTCCGATTCCTCGCCGCGCTCGGCATGGGCGGCGAATGGTCACTCGGCGTAGCGCTTGTCATGGAAGTTTGGCCGGAGCGCTTGCGTCCACTCATGGCAGGTGTCATCGGCGCAGCCGCGAATTGCGGCTTTCTGCTCGTCGGCTTCGTTGGTGGTCAGCTCACCAAATACGCCGCAGCTTCTGGCACGGAAGACTCCTGGCGTACGATGTGGTTGATCGGTGTCCTCCCGGCGCTGCTCGTCTTTTTTATTCGCCTCTTCGTCCCCGAATCCGAACGCTGGCAACACGCCGTGCAAGAAAGAACGACAGCGCCTCTGCGCGAAATCTTCGATGCAAAGCGATTCCGCAACACCATGCTCGGCATTCTATTCGCCTCGGTCGCGCTCATTGGCACCTGGGGCACCGTGCAGTGGATTCCACTCTGGATCGACAAAATGGCCGGCGCCACCGTTCCAACCGCGAAGGCCGACGCCATCATGCTATCCGCCATCGGCGCAATCATCGGCTGCCTCATCGGTCCACTGCTCGGCGGAAAAATAGGACGCCGCCCAACGTATTTTCTCATGTGCCTGACAGCACTCATTTCCTGCGGCTACATGTATCTCGGCGGACACACCTATGGCTTCATGCTGAAAAGCCTGATCTTCCTCACCGGCCTTACCACTGCCGCGTTCTACGGGTGGCTGCCGCTGTTCCTGCCCGAGCTGTTTCCCACGCGCATGCGCGCCACAGGCCAGGGCGTTTGCTTCAACACCGGACGCGTCTTCGCCGCCGTTGGTGCGGTGTTCAGCGGGCAACTGGTGGGTTACTTCGGTGGCGACTACGCAAAGATGGGCGCGGTAATCATCCTCGTCTATTGCATCGGCATGGCGACAATTTGGCTGGCACCGGAAACCAAGGGGCACGCGCTGCCGGACTAAGTGCGCTGGTCGTTTCTCGCTGCATTCGCATAGAGATCGAATAGAATCGTTTCGTTATTTCGAAACGCGAGATCATCCCTGTCAATATCCTCCAGCCGCATCCAGCGAATTGCGGCGACATCATCGTTCGGTGTCGGCGTGCCGGACACAATATGACCGCGAAACGGCAGGTTTAACGTCGCAACTTCTTCGCTGTCGTACGTGTCCATCACGAATCCCAGGAAGGTATCGATCTCAATCTCTACGCCAAGCTCCTCCCGAATCTCGCGGTGAATCGCATCGTGAGGATGCTCGCCCAACTCCAGAAACCCGCCGGGCAGATCGAGTTTTCCCGCGTCAGGTGGAAACGCGCGCACGCATAGCAGCACTTCGCTTTTTACGTTCTCCAGCACGACACACGCACACGGTTTGGAATTCTGCCAGAAAATGTAACCGCAGGCGTCATCCGTGCAGACCGGCACAATCTGTTCGTGAATAATGCGTTCTTCCGTGCGCGCGCCACACTTCGGACAAAATCGAAACGAAAACTTCACAACGCTCCCTCAGTTTGAGCGCGAACGATTGCTTCATGCCCAAACTTCAATCCTACCGAATGTAAACGACTTCTTCTTCCAGCTCGACGCCGAACTGCGCCTTCACGGTTTGCTTCGCAAGATCGATCAGATACCGGATATCCGCGCTGGACGCGTTGTCTTCGTTCATGATGAAGTTGGCGTGCATCGTGCTTATCATGGCGCCGCCCTTGCGCGTTCCCTTGAGTCCTGCCGCCTCGATGAGTCGTCCCGAATGATCGTTCGGCGGATTCTTGAACACGCTGCCGCAGCAGCGGCCCTTCGGTTGTTTTTCTTTCCGCCGCTGAATGTAGTGTTCGTATATCGGGCGCTGCGGCTTGTCCGCCGGCGCAAATTGAAAAAAACCCTGAAGTATCAACGACCCGCGCGGACAAAACGTCTGCCCACGATAGCTGTACAACGACTCCGTCATCGGGATCAGATTGCGCCCCTCAGGGCCGATCACGTCCACCGATTCCATCAGCATGCACGTCGAACCATTAACCGTGCCCGCGTTCATATAGATAGCGCCGCCGACAGTACCCGGAATGCCCGTCAAGCCCCCCACCATGCCGTAATTGTTCTCGAGCATGATTTCCCGCACGACCTGATCCAAATCAACACCCGACTCGATGCGATAGCGATCGTTTCCCAGCGGTTCCATCGCATCCAGTCTGCTCATCACGATCACGATGCCGTCGTACCCCGCATCATCGATCAGAACGTTGGACCCGCCGCCCAGCACCGTGCGCTTTCCCGGTTGCTTCAACGTCCACTCATACGCCTGCACCGCTTCATCCACCGTCCGGGGGATCAACGCAAGACGCGCAGGCCCGCCCACCTGGTAAATCGTCAATGGCGCAAGGGGATAATTCTCCACCGCAAAATCAAAAGGAAGTTCACTCATGCCGGAGAGAATACCGGAACCACCCCCACAGTTCCCACCGAACCGGAGGGCGGGTTTCTTAACCCGCCAAAACTTTCACCGATCAACCTGGAAAACGCTCCCCGACGCCCCGTAACGACAACCCCGAGATACCACCTTCCCCATCACAAAAAACTACCCTACCGGCGTGAAACGTTCCAGCGTCGCCTGATACAGCTTCTCCGCAAGCACCTTCCGGTCCGGCGCGGAGATTGGCGCATCGCCAAAACTGATGATCGCGTTGAACTTCGGCAAAGCAAGCACCTGCGCCATGTTCTGCCCAAGCGAAACGCCGTCTTGCCAAACGATGACATCTTTCGCAGGCGCCACCCCTTCGGGCGTGCTATACGAGAG
>CALEZK010000327.1 GCA_937928585.1 uncultured bacterium
AGTTTCTGGAAGGGACGCTCGTTGTATCGTTCGAGCAATTCCCACAGGGCCTGGTTCAGTTCATGAAGAGAAAAGAAGGTGCGGTGGCGCAGCGGGGCCAGAATCTGCCGTTCAACGTTCAAGACTCCGTTCTCGACCTTGGCCTTATCCCGAGGTTTTCCCGAGCGGGCCGGCATGACGGCGACGCCATAGTGCCGCGCCATCGCATGGTAGGTTGGGTTCAGGTCCGGCTCGTACAGACACGCCTTCGAGACGGCGCTGCGCAAGTTGTCGCAGACCACCAAAGCCGGACACCCTTGGAAGTATGCGAAGGCCCGGGTGTGGGCCATGATCCACTCCGGCAAACTTTGGGTCCATGCGGCCTCCACGTAGGTGTAGTTGCTCGCGCCCAGCGCGGCAACGAAGATTTGAGCCTGCCGCACTTCCCCCGTCGATTCTCGCACCACCGGCATCGTCTGGCCTGCGTAATCCACGAACAGCTTCTCGCCGGCCTTGTGCGTCTGGCGCATCCAGACGTCCAAGGTGCCGGACCATCGACGATAGTGTTCGCAGAACTGGCTGTACTGGTAGCCGTCGGGGCGGGCCTGCTTGTACTCCTGCCACAACAGGAACAAGGTCACGCCCTTGCCCTTGAGTTCCTGATGGACCTCCTGCCAGTTCGGTGTGGGGCGCTTCGGCGTAGCGTCGGACAGCGGCGCCGAGAACAGCAGCGTCTCCAGGCCAGCCTCGTCCAGCCCCTCCTGCAGCTGCCACGACAGCCCTGCCCGTACCGCCCGGCGCAAGTACTCCCGCACCGTCGTCTCGCCGATTCCGCAGCTCTCCGCAACCGCCCGATTACCGAGTCCGCCTTCCCACTTCAGTCGCAGCACTTCCTGAATCTTGCGCATGGACAATCTCTCCCTTGGCATCGCGGCCTCCTTCGCTTTTGGTCGCCATGACCAAAAAGGCACACGATACGATTAAGGTTGGAAACTGTCCCGCGTCGTTTACACCCCAAGCCTGCGCGGGGTCCGGAATGCATGCGCGGATTACTCCGCACCGGACAAGCGCGCGCCCCCGGAATCGCTGCGCGGATTAAAACGGAACGGGTGCGCGGATTGGACCGGAATCACTGCGCGCTTTCCCCCGGAATCCGTGCGCGCTTTGCTCCGGAATACGCAATTGGCGCCGTCCTGCTAATGAACTCACGGTGAAGATGCACCAGATCGCATAAGAATCTCTACTCCTTGAATTAATGGTACGCAAAATGCGCCAGTTTCGACAGCCAAGGCGGCAAAGCTGTTCGGACGACCTCTTCGGTCGAAGATTTCAAGTACTCTTGCGGCACCCTTTAGCACGGGCGCGTACAAAATTGCTGAATGCCGCTACAGTCTCGTCACTGACGTGGTGTTCGATTCCCTCCGCGTCGATCGCGGCGGTCACGGGTTTTACGCCAACAGCTATCAAGAAGTCGATGACCAATTTGTGCCGCCGTTGGGCACGAGCCGCGACTTGCGAACCCAATTTTGTTAGAACAATAGGTCTATGAGGCTGCCTGTCAACCAGGCCTTCTCGCTGCAGCCGATGAATAATTTTTGTGACGGTGACGTGGGACACACCCATCTTGCGCGCGATATGGGTCACCCGAGCTTCTCCTGTTGAACGAATAAGATCGGCGATTGCCTCGACGTAATCTTGCGAGTGTTCTTCTCGGTGGGCCAATCGCGTGCGCGCGTGTATTGATGCCTCGGTTGAACTCGTTGGAGCATCGCCAGCCTGGTCTAAGACTACGCCACGGCGGGGCCGCCTAAGAGTCTTCCGCTTCACCTATAACCTCCGTTGTTCTTTTCGTGTCGCGGAAGATGTGCGCGCGACTTCAGAATCAGGTAATTCAGAAGAGAGAAGGCGCAGAGCGTTTAGCACCACAAGCAGTGCCATACCTGTGTCCGCGGCAATCGCCGCCCAGAGAGACGCGTGGCCGGAGAATGCCGACACAACAAAAATGGCTTTAACCGCCAAAGACGCTACAATGTTTTGTTTGATGATGGTCAAGGTTCTGCGCGAGTGTCGAACGAGCCACGGCAACCGGGATAAATCGTCGCTCATCAACGCGATGTCCGCAGTTTCGATCGCAGCGTCGGTTCCCGCGGCACCCATGGCGATACCCAGAGTTGCACGTGCCATCGCTGGAGCGTCGTTGACACCATCGCCGATCATGGCCACCGAGCGATACTTGACCACCAGTTCCTCGACCACGCTTACCTTGTCTTCAGGCAGCAATTCAGCCCGAGTTTCGTCGACACCAGTCTGCCGCGCGACCACTTCGGCCGTAGGCAGATTGTCTCCGGTTAGCATAATGACATGTTCAATACCCGCCGCTTTAAGGTCGTCCACGGTAGCTTTGGCATTTGGACGAATGGCATCTGCGACCGAGATGAATCCGCAGACATGCTCATCATTCCCAACAATTAGTACGCTGGTACCTGCCGAAGATAGGTCTTCCAAGGTACTGTGCATCTCACCGGTTTCCTGACCGCGCTCCTCGAGGTAGCGGTGTGAGCCAATCCACACTGGCACACTATCCAACATGGCAGTAGCCCCTTTGCCCTTGAGCACCTGAAAAGATTCTGCCGGCTTTGGACGGATATTCAATGAATTGGCATAGCTGATGACGGCATGAGCCAGTGGATGTTCTGATTGCGATTCGATCGCGGCCGCAATCTCAATCAACTCCTTGTCTGTATGCCCGGAGAGTGGCACGATCTGCTTTACCTCGGGTCGGCCCATCGTAAGCGTTCCCGTCTTATCCATTGCGACTGCTTTCAAGCGGGCAGGCAATTCAACAAACAGTCCGCCTTTGATAAGGACGCCGTGCCGTGCTGCCGATGCCAGAGCCGAAACGATGCTGACGGGCGTGGAAATGACAAGGGCGCAAGGGCACGCGATTACGAGGAGTACGAGGCCTTCGTAGAACCACTTTGACCACAATCCGTTCAGCAACAACGGTGGGACGAGAATGACGCCCAATGCCAGGATCATGACGGCGGGTGTATACCAGCGTGCAAATGTTTCCACCCATTGCTCGCTTGGTGAACGGCGGCTTTGTGCGTCGCCTACCATGCGGATGATGCGCGCGACGGTTGTGTCTCCCGCCAGCTTGGTAGTGACGAACTCGATGGCGCCATCACCATTGATTGTGCCTGCGAATACATCGTCTCCTACCGCCTTTGAAACCGGCATGGATTCTCCGGTGATCGGCGCCTGGTTTACGGCAGTTTCGCCCTTGATGATCTTCCCGTCCAATGGAAACTTTTCGCCGGGCTTGACCAAGACGGTGGAACTCAAGTGGACATCGGCGACATCTGTCATATGCTCATGGTTACCGTTCGCCTGCTGCTCGTTAGTTGCGTGAGACTGATCGTGAAGCACTCGGGCTTTGGGAGGGGTCAATGCCATCAATGCCGCCACGGCGCGGCGCGCACGGCCGACACTCCACGATTCGAGCGTATTCGACAAGGCGAACAAAAAGGCGACCATTGCGGCTTCCGGCCACTCATTGATAAACACAGCGCCACTGATCGCTATCACCATCAGCAGGTTCATGTCCGGACGAAATCGACGAAGCGCGTACCACGCCTTTGGGACTACGAACCAAACGCCGGCGACAATGGCGGTGGAGAAAAACAGCTTGGAAGCAAGTGGGACGGTTCCACCGTCTTCTGCCAACGCAGCGCGGACGCCACTTTGAAGCCCGTGCGTCAGGAACCCAAGTCCGACCATGGCGCCACTCAGGACAGTGAGGCGAGTGCGGCTGTTTCCAAGTTCATGGCCTTCCATTCGCGCGGTGGTCTTGGACTCCTCCCAGGGAATCGCGCGCATTCCGGTTCGTTGGACAGCTTCTACAATGGTATTCGTGCCCGTTGCGTCGTCCGCAAGCGAAACGGTCATCTTCCCGTTGAGGATGTCGAAACCGAGGTCGTCAACGCCGGGAAGATGTGCGAGTGTGCTTTTTAGAACAGCGACTTCCTCCGCGCAGTCCATCCCCTCGATTTTGTAAGACACTTGCTTCATGTCAATGCTCCAGCAAAATTATTAGCATGCCAAGGAAGCAGAGCACTCCGCCGAGAATCCCGGTCTCATATTTTTCAATCGCGCGCAGATTAAGCCGTTCGAACCCCGCCAAAGTCAGCCACGTAAAGAAGAGCATGCCCGCCAGAGTCGCTCCGGCGAGCACCGCGCTCAAGAGAGCGAAACCGAGCCAACCATATTGAATGCCGGACACATAAACCGGAAGAAACCCTTCGCACGGGGAGAACGTCAGCAGGGCAAACAAGCCGCCGATAGCGGCCCAATCGGAGGCGGGTACTGTCTTCGCCTTGTGTGGATCATCGTGGGGATGGCGGTGTCCATGGTCATCATCGTGATGGTGGACGTGACCTTGATCATGAGGACGGTCGTGTCCGCGATCACGATCATGGCCGCCGGCGTCATGAGACGACTCTTCGCCATGATCGTGGGTATGCGCTTCATAAAAGAGTTCATCGTGACGTTGCCCGAATAGGTGTGTGTGCCCATGTCCGCCGCCCCGGGCTTGAAGCGCGAGATATACAAGACCAATGAGGATGAGCACGCTTCCAGCAAGCCACGGGAACGCCGCGCCCGCCCGCTCGTCCAGCTTGATGCCAAACCAAACGAGGAGTACGCCAAGCGCTGTGGTCGCAAGAACATGACCGCCACCGGCAAGCGCAGTGATAGCGAGCGTCTTTGGCCGGTTCCAACGCTGCGCACGCGCGATGAGGACAAAGGGCAACCAGTGTGTTGGAATAGCTGCGTGAAGGAACGCCACCGCAAAACCGGTTGAGAGAATTACGGGAAGTAGAGTGTTCATTGTCAACTTCCTTTCCCCGATTACGGATATCTCAAGTGTTTTAAGCGCTTGTCCGATCCTCGCGAGAGAACAATCGATATAAGACGGGCAAAACGACGAGTGTCAGAAGTGTTGACGAGATGATTCCACCAATGACGACGGTGGCTAAGGGCCGTTGAACTTCCGCTCCCGTGCCGGTAGCAATTGCCATCGGCACAAAACCGAGGGAGGCGACGAGTGCCGTCATGAGTACTGGACGGAGCCGAGTGATGGCCCCCTGGGTAATCGCCTCATCAAGTCCGACCCCATCGGCACGCAGCTTTTGGATGAACGAAATCATCACCAATCCATTCAATACCGCGACACCGGAGAGCGCTATAAAGCCGACCCCTGCCGAAATAGACAACGGTATGCCACGTAGCCAAAGCGCGAGGATTCCGCCGGTGAGCGCCAGTGGCACGCCGGTAAACACCAGAAGTGAGTCCTTCACGTTGCCGAACATCATGAACAACAGAACGAAGATTAGCAGCAGAGCGATCGGGACGACTATTTGGAGCCGTCGCGCCGCGGAGATCATTTGTTCGAACTGCCCACCCCAAGTGGTCCAGTTTCCCGCGGGAACGTTTACCTGGCTTCGGATCGCGCGTTCCGCTTCGGCAACGAAGGAGCCAATGTCCCGTCCGCGCACGTTGGCCGTGACCACTACGCGCCGCTTGCCGTTTTCCCTGCTGATTTGGTTTGGGCCGGGCGCAAGCTGGAAATCCGCGACCGACTCCAGAGAAACGTAGCGGGCGGAACTCGATGTGTCCGTGGCCTCGATCTGCACCTCCCTTGCAGGCGTATCGGATTCCATTGGCAACGGCACGGGAATCCGCTTGAGCGCATCGATGCGTTCCCGTTGTTCTTCAGGCAACCGGACAACAAGTTCGAAACGACGATCGCCTTCAAATACCTCACCTGCGCTCTTGCCACCAACCGCTACTTCAATGACCTCCTGCACGTCGGAAACGTTCATACCCAACCGTGCAATGGCGCGCCTGTTCGGCACAATACTGAGCACGGGCAGCCCGGTCACCTGCTCGACTTTTACATCCGATGCGCCGGGGACCTTTTCCATAACTTCGGAAACCTCTTGTGCGGTCGACAGCAGGATGTCCAGATCATCTCCAAAGACCTTCACGGCCACGTCTGAACGGACGCCCGCGATGAGTTCGTTAAAGCGCATTTGGATGGGTTGTGTAATTTCATAGTTGTTGCCGGGGATCTTCGTGATGAGTTCTTCAAGTTCCGCAACGAGTTCACTCTTGAGCTTCGATTGATCCGGCCAGTCCTCTCGAGGCTTTAGCATGACAAAGTTGTCCGAGACACTGGGCGGCATCGGGTCCGTGGCTATTTCAGCGGTGCCTATCTTTGCAAAGACAGTGTCGACTTCGGGCATGCCCTTGATCGCTTTCTCCAGCGTATCCTGCATATCAATCGCCTGCGTCAGACTAGTCCCAGGGATTCGCAATGCGTGCAGCGCGATGTCGCCCTCGTCAAGACTTGGTATGAATTCACGTCCCATCCCAAATCCCACGGCGCCGCACAAGAGGACCAGGGCAACCGCGGCCGCCACGACCGGCGCTTTCATGCGCATTGCGAGGTCGAGCGTTGGCACATACATGCGTTTGATTGCCCGAACAATGAAATTTTCCTTCTCGGAAACTTTCCCGGTCATAAATAGCGCCACGGCTGCCGGAACGAATGTGACCGAGAAAATCATGGCCCCAAGCAGAGCAGCAAGCACTGTAAACGCCATGGGTTGGAACATCTTCCCTTCGACGCCGGTCAGCGTAAGAATCGGAAGGTAGACAATCATGATGATGAGTTGGCCATACAAAATGGCGCGGCGGGTTT
>CALEZK010000328.1 GCA_937928585.1 uncultured bacterium
CAACACGGTATCCGGGGGATATGGACCCGAACAGTCTATGCCCTCCTGTTGGCACGCCTTCACAGCCGGGGCAATTTGCAGCGCTTCTTCCGCACCTAGAAGTCCGCCCTCGCCCGCGTGCGGGTTAAGTCCGGCCACGGCAATCTTTCGGCGAGGCAGGCGCAAATCTTCCAAAGCCTGATCCGCAATGCGAATAGTCTCTACGATGCGGGGAGTTCTCACCAACTCCAGCGCTTCGGCCAACGGCACGTGCGCGGAGACGTGAACGATGCGCATTCGGTCAGAAAATAAGGACATTCGATAATCTGGTGTATGCGTCATCTCCGCCAGGATTTCCGTGTGCCCCAGCGCACTGCTCCCCGCGAGGTGAATGCACTCTTTACTGATTGGGCAAGTCACGACTGCGTCGACATCGCCGCGAATCGTGTCCGCAACGGCTTGTCGGATCCATGCGACTGCAGCGCGCCCCGCGTCTGCGTGAACTTCGCCGCGCATGATTGTTGGAACCAAGACATCTGAATCGCTGAACCGCACATCACGTTCTGGTGACGCAATGCCGCACAAAGTTCGCGCACGCGCAAGCGCATCAGGAGACCCATAAACGATGATATCCGCGATCGCGTCCAACGCGCGATGCGTCAACGCCTTCGCGAGGATTTCCGGGCCGACACCGTTTACATCGCCCATTGTAACGGCGAGCCGAGGTATAGCGTTAGATCCGTGCGTGTGCATTTGCGCTTGCTCAATCCATCAGATTCAGAATGAGTAGCATACCTTCGTGCGTCAACTATCTCCACTCGAAAAAAGTTCCCGCTGCGATTGCGATTGAACTTGCGTGTGCATAAACAAATGACGTTGTGCACATTCAATTCTCGTTTTATCTCTTGCGTGTATCGTATACGGATGCTATACTCCACCTACTTGGGGCTACAGCAGACACGATAAAGCGTTCGCTAGTGCGCTTGTGTTGCTGGGCTGAGCGGAATGGCTGTCTTTTCGAAATGCATTACAACTCACAGGCGGGAGAGTTGTGCCTTTTTCTGGAAGGCAAGAGTAACGCGCTGTTTGTGTTTTTCGCGAAGGGTGAAAGTATAATTCCTGTGCAAACCAAGGCTTCGGAATGCGAAATCTATCGCAATCGTCTGCGCAAAAACTTCAACGTGCGCGGCCGTGCAAGCAATGACCGATCAAGGGCGCAACGTAACCGCGCTTGCGTCAATGTTGTAGAACGATCGCTTGACAGGTTGCACAAACGTAGTGCACACTCGCGCACCTGTTTCATGTCATGCGGTAGCTGCCTTGCGGTGGATAATTTGTGGATAAGTTGTTGATATCGTGCGCGCAATTCTGACCGTTGCGTGTCGCGAGTTGTTCAGGTCGATACTCTGGATGTGAAACAGTAGCGGAGTTTGATCGCAGCGACGAGCGGCGATCGTTGACGGGGGAAACGTAGCGTGGGGGGTGTCTCGCGGGAAGCCGGGCGGCGGCAGTCCGTGGGGATCGATCCTCGAATTGCGGAAGGGGTTCGAGATTTGCCAGCACAAGATGGCAGTGGGATGGGCATTTCCAACGAGCAGAATCCTTGGATTCTGACCCAGGAACGACTCAAAAAGATCCTCGATGAACTGAGTTACAGCAATTGGTTTTCTCAAACACGATTTGAATCTTACGAGAATGGGCGCCTGACCGTGGGTGTTCCAAATAAGTTTTTTGCCGATTGGATTCGCGATCATTATTTGGATACGGTCACTGCTTGCGCGGGTACCATCATTCCAGATCTCAGCGATGTTCAGTTTCGCGCACCGGTGCCCGAAGCTGGCACGCATGTCGTGCAAGCCAAACCCGAACAGCTCCAACTACCTCGGGTTACAACCGAACGGGCACCGGCTTCAGCACGGCCACAGCAATTCAATTTACGGTACACATTTGACAGGTTTGTGGTTGGAAACGGCAATCGATTCGCCCACGCCGCCGCGCGTGCAGTGGCAGAGTCGCCCGGCCGTGCGTACAACCCTCTTTTCCTGCATGGCGGCACAGGCCTTGGCAAAACCCATCTCATGCAGGCCATCGGGCAGGAGATTCTCCAGCGGCGGCCAGATGCCAACATTTGCTACATATCCACAGAAAACTTCACCAATCAATTAATCGAGAGCATTGCAAAGAAGTCGACCGTCCGATTCAGAACGAAATACCGCAAGGCCGATGTGTTGCTTATAGATGACATTCATTTCATCTCGCGCAAAGAGGCAACACAAGAAGAGTTCTTTCACACATTCAATACACTGTTCGACATGCACAAGCAGATTGTGATTTCCAGCGACCGCCCCCCGAAGGAAATTCCGGGCCTGGAGGAACGCCTCATATCTCGCTTCGAGTGGGGGTTGGTAACGGATATACAGCCGCCAGACCTTGAGACCCGAATCGCCATCCTTCAGAACAAGGCGCAACGTGAGAACCTTGTGGTACCGCCCGATGTTTTGCATTGCATCGCTAAGTACATTACTGCCAACATTCGCGAGCTCGAAGGCGCGTTGGTTACCCTCATCGCCTTTTCAAAGCTGACGGAAAAGAACATCACCCAGCAGCTCGCCGAAGAGGTACTGCGGGACCTCATCGGCAAGGACCGGTTACAGCCGATAAACATCGAAGCCGTGCTTCGTGCCGTTGCCGAACATTTCGACGTGCGAATTTCCGATCTCCGCGGCAAGAACCGTCAGCGACAAGTCTCGTATCCGCGCCAGCTCGCCATGTATTTGTGTAAAGATATGATTACAAAGCTTTCGTACGCCGAAATTGGCGAGGCCTTCGGTGGAAAAGATCACACGACCGTGCTGTACGCAGTGCAGAAGATCGGCAAGGAAATCAAAGCCGACGCCGCCACCGCGCAACTCATTACTCTGTTACAACGGAAAATTCGCGGGTAAGTGCCGGGAAGGTGGGCGAACGGTTAGTGAAGCCCCAGCACGGGATTGCGTAGCACGCCGATTTCCGGGACGGCCACTTCCACGACGTCGCCAGGTAGCATCGCCGATATACCCTCCGGCGTGCCTGTCGAAATGACGTCGCCCGGTTCGAGCGTAATGAACTGCGTCACATAGGCGATGAGCTCGGGAATGCCAAAAATGAAACGGCCGGTATTGCTGTGCTGCCGTACCTCGCCATTTACCTTGCACGTGATCTCCACCTGCAAGGGCCAGGGCAACGATTCCCGCATCACCAGGTACGGGCCAAACGGGCAGAATGTGTCCAGGCTTTTCGAACGAAACCAGGGATGCCCCGCATCGATGTCCTTCTTCTGCATCTCTCGCGCCGTAACGTCGTTGAGCAGCGTATAAGCGGCCACACAGTCCATCGCATCTGCGGCGGCAACCTGTTTGCTGACTTTGCCAATAACAACTGCAAGTTCACCTTCATGATCGACGCGACCATACTCGGTTCTGGTAACGATGGCCTGCTCCGGCCCAATGCATGCCGTCGGCGATTTCGAAAAGAAAATAGGCTCTTTCGGCACGTCGTGGCCGGTTTCCGCCGCGTGCGCGGCGTAGTTCCGGCCGATGGCGATGATTTTTCCCGGCCGGTATGGCAGTTCGAAGCTCAATGGTCCGCGTAGTTCGTATTTTTCCACAAGCGAGTGGCGTTTCATCGCCGCCAGAATCTCGCCCAAGCGGCCGCTTTCCAACATGCCCGCGCGCAGCAACTCCAGCAGATCGCGAATCGGCATCCCAAGCCGTTGGTGTTCCAGCAATTCATAGACACGAAACGCCCGGGTGAAATCCAGCCAACGGCCTTCCGAAAAGACCGAAACGACCGATTCATCGTCGCGACGAACCACACCAATCTTCACAACTTTCTCCTCGCAATGACCGCGCAAGACTACACACGCCTGCGCGCAAAACACAAGGCGACGTTACATAGCGCTGGAAAACCGTACACGCCAATGCGCATAATACCCGCGATGTCCTGTTGCCGCTGCGGCAATGCGGACACCCGGTAGCGGATTGGGGGAGAGGACGCGAGTCCTCCCTGAAGTGCCGGGTTCGACCAAACAGTGGTGGAGTTTGGCTGTTGTTTAGGACTTACCTCTCATGGGCGGGAATAGCCGCCGTAAATATAATCGTGCTCGCCCTGCTTTGGCCATCCGAGGCCAGCTCCGCGGCGGAACGCGACGCCTTGGCCGAAGGCCGCACCATCATTACGTACTGGGATCGGTCGCAGGGTCATGAACATGAAATGCACAATCAGCTTATCGACCAGTTCAACGCCAGCCAAGACAAGATCTACGTCCGCACCCTAAGCATCGGCTGGCGTATCGAAAAGCTGCTCACAGCCATTGCAAGCGGCGCACCGCCCGACGTGTGCAGCATGGAAGCGCAGACGATTTCCCAGCTGGCCCCCCAGGGTTGCTTCGTGGCGCTGGATGACTGGATGTCGACGCAGCCCAACATGAAACCCGAGGATTTCTTCGATCATCTCTATGAGATGGTTAGTTACGAGGGAAAAACCTGGGGCATACCCACGCTGACAGACTCGTATTGCCTCCTCTGGAACAAGGCCGCGTTCCGGCGCGCGGGCCTCGACCCGGAGCGGCCCCCGCGCACCCTCAAGGAATTGGAAGAGTATGCGGCGAAACTCACCGTCCGCGGTC